>NZ_CAKKTL010000120.1:14947-15956 GCF_920664355.1 Protofrankia sp. CiP1_Cm_nod2 | reverse complement strand
GCCGTATCCGCCGCCGGTGCTGTCGCGGTCCCGCCGGTCGCTGGCACCGGCGCGGCCGCGCCGGCCGTCGGGAGGGCCGAGGCGGAGGCGGCCGAGGCGGGAGCGGAGGCGGCCGGGGCGGAGGCGGCCGAGGCGGGAGCGTTTGGGGCGGAGGCGGCCGACCGGATGGTCAGACGGTTGTCGACCGTGGCGGCCGGCAGCGTCCTGCGGGTCTCGGCGAGGACGGCCGAGAGCAGCCGGGCCTCCTCCCCGGCGTCCGCCACGCCCCCCTCCAGAACCACCGAGGAACCGGCGATCGTCACCTTGTGCTCACCGGCGGCCGTCGTGAGCGTGCGGGCCAGGTCCGCGAGAACGGTGACCGGCGGCGCGGCCACGGCGGGGTCGACCGTCACCTTCCCGGTCAGCGTGCCGGTGCCCGCCGCCGCGGCCGCGCCGAGCACCTGCTCACGGGCGGCCCGGTCGGGCACGGTGGCGGTGACGGTGAGCGAGTCACCATCGACCGCGATCACGAAGGGCCTGGCGGCGGCGCCGGAAAGCAGCGCCGGCACGATGCGGATGTCGCCGCCCAACGAGGCCGACCGTGCCCCGGGCACCCGCGCCACCACCTGGCGGGCCGCCTCGGCGTCGGTGAGGCTGGGGAACGTGCCGTGCACGGTGGCGTCCCGGCCGTCGAAGCTCACCCGCGCGCCGTCCTGGCCGTGCGAGCGCACCGCCAGGACGGCGCGGTCGGCAAGCTCGTCCTCGATGGGCTCACGCCGCAGCCCGAACGCCAGCAACGCCAGCAGCAGCCAGGCAACGACCAGGCACAGGGAGAACACAACCGGACGGGGCCGCTTCAGCGCGGCGATCTGGGCCAAGGACATCGACTGGTCTCCGCACGGATTCTGGCTGGATGGCTCTTCTGGCGGGGCTCTTCTGGCGGGGGCTGCTGGCCGGGGACTGCCGGCCGGGACATCGTGACCGGCTACGCCGGGCCACGGGCCACCGTGGCTGTGATCCATCACGACCG
>NZ_CAKKTL010000120.1:4321-14788 GCF_920664355.1 Protofrankia sp. CiP1_Cm_nod2 | reverse complement strand
CGGACCATGATGGCCGGGAACCACCATGGACATGGACATGGACATGGACATTGCATCATGGCCGGGACACTGTGGCCGGGAGCACCGTGCCCGAAACCGCCTCCGGGACGCGCCGCCGCCAACACCAGCCCCTACCAGGTAACCCCACAACGGCAGCCAACGGGATCAGGGTGGAACGGCCTACCGCCGGCCAACTCTCGCACACCGGCATACCTGTGATCTGTACCGGGCCGCCACCTATCCCCGGGGTGGCCACACCAGCGCCGGGCGCGTGGGAACACCGGCGGGGACGATCGCGGCCGGCTGGGGAAGGTGCGGCTGCTGCCGGGGAGGCTGGTCGGCCGCCCCGCCAGCCGGCTCGCCGACCTGTCCCGCCTGTTCCTGCCCGACCTGCGCCTGCCCGGCCTGCGCATGTCCCTGCGCCACCTGCGCCACCTGGTCTTCCTGGTCGTCGTCCCGGTCGGCCGGACGACCGGTGAGATGATCGTCATGACCGGCGGGACGGCCGGGGGACCGCCGTTGCCCATGTGCGAGCCGCATCACGACGGTGGCCGCCACGGCCCCGAGCCCGAGCGCGAACCAGCCTCCCAGCACGTCCAGCACATAGTGGTTGGCGGTGGCCATCACCACGAAGACCGTCGCGCCCGGGTAGAGGACGCCGAGCACCCTGGTCACGCGGTGCCGGGCCAGCCGGGCGATGTTCCAGCCGCACCACAGCGCCCAGGCGCAGTGCAGGGACGGCATGGCCGCGAACTGGTTGGTGATGCCGCCGAGCCCCTTGGGCGCGGCGCTGGAGTCCCCGGCCCACCAGCCCCAGTTGTGGAACGACGCCATCGTGTCGATGAAGCCGGCGCCGGGGAGCAGGCGCGGCGGCGCCGTGGGAAGCAGGAAGAAGCCGGTAAGGCTGATCACGGTGGTGCACACGATCGTCCACCGGGCCGCCAGGTAGCGGGGCGCTCGTTTGCGGTAGAGCCAGACAAGGACAGCCGGCGTGACGATGAAGTGGAGTGTCGCGTAGTAGTAGCAGCACACCACGGCAAGGGCGGGGACGCCCTGCAACCAGTGGTTGAGCCCGCGCTCGATGCCGAGGTGCAGGTCCGCCTGGACGCGCATGATGTCCCAGCCGACGGTGAGCGCGCTGTGGACGGAACCACCCGCCACCGACCGGGTGGCGGTGTAGGTGTAGTAGAAGATGATGATCATGGTCACTTCGACCCACACCACCGGCAGGCCGTCCGACCTGCGGCGTACATGGACCATCCGCGCCCTCCGGTTCCGATCCGGCCCACCGAGCGGTCCGGCCGTCACGTCCGGGCGCATCGCGGGCGGCCGCCCTCGACTTCAGCCATCCCCTCGACGTCAACCGTCACCGCGTGCGCCGGCATCGTCGCCGCCAGGCCGTCCGCGAGGACCGGCCAGCGACTCGTACCGGACGGCCTACCAGGACGGCATCCGCCCCGACGCCCCACAGCCCTGTGGCCACTGGCTGGCGACGTCGAACCCTCCCTCTTGCCCGCCGCTACCCGATCCGTCCACCATCCGATCTGACTGTCCGGTCTCTGCCCGCGTCCTGACCGAGGCTACATCGTCCGGCCGACAAGAAGACCACCGTTCCCTCACCCACCCAGCACAACCAGCGAACAGTCGCCCGACGAGCCGCGCGGGCCGCGCGGGCCACGCGGGCCACGCGGGCCACGCGGTCGATCCGTGCGGGGAGACAGAGGTGTGGCCTGTCACGTCCGTGGCCACCGCGGGTGACATTTTCTCGCGACGGGTAGGACAGAATCGACGCCATGGGAACAGATCTTGCGATGACCCTGGGCACCCAGGAGACCGCCAACCTGGAGTTCAAGCGGGAGGCCAGGGATCGCAACGCCATCCGTGAGGCGATCTGCGCCCTGGCCAACGATCTTCCCGGGGTGGGCGGCGGGCATCTGATCATTGGCGTCGACAAGTCCGGTAAACCGGTCAGGGAGATCGATACTTCGGATCAGGCGCTGCTCGGGCTCACCAGCATCCGGGACGAGGGAAGAATCCTCGACCGGCCTTCGATGGTGGTCAGCCAGGCGGTCTACCAGGGGCAACCGGTCATCCAGATCGAGGTCAGCGCATCCCGGACCCCGCCGGTCCGTTTCGACAACGTCGACCGGGTCAACGACTACCGGAACCCGTCGCTGGCCGCGGCGATGAAGTCGCTGGGATATGTCAACCAGTTCGGCCGGGGTATCGGGCGTATCCGGGCCGCGCTGCGCCGGAACGGAAATCCCGGACCCGGGTTCGTCGTCGATGACGCCTCGTGGACCGTGACCCTGAGGAGCACGGTGTGATCTCGGTGGCGTTGTTCAACAACAAGGGTGGCGTGGGGAAGACCACCCTCACATACCATCTCGCGTACATGCTCCAGCGACTCGGGAAAAACGTTCTTGCCGCGGACCTGGATCCGCAGTCGAATCTGACGGCAGCGTTTCTCGACGAAGAGAAGCTTGAGCTGATCTGGCAGGAGACCGACGGGCCGGCACGCCCAGCCGGGCCGGACAGCACCGGTACGGCCAGCACAGTTGCCATCGCCGTCAAGCCGATCATGGAAGGCATGGGAGACATCCGTCCATGCCATCCCGAACAGATCCTGGACGGGCTCTGGCTGCTTGCCGGTGACCTGACGTTGAGCGCGTTCGAGGACCGGTTGAGCGAGGCCTGGCCCAAAGGCTTCACCGGGGACCCGGCCGCGCTGCGGACGACTACGGCATTCCATCGGATCATTCAGATTGCCGCGCGACAGGTCGGAGCCGATGTCGTACTCGTCGATGTCGGTCCCAACCTCGGTGCGATCAACCGGGCGGCGCTGCTTGCCGCCGACACCGTACTCGTTCCGCTGGCGGCGGACCTGTTCTCCCTCCGAGGACTGCGCAACCTCGGGCCGACCCTCCGGATGTGGCGGCGGACCTGGCACAACAAGGTGCTCCCGGACCTTCCGGCCAGGATCGACGCGCCGCCCGGGCGAATGACTCCTCTCGGTTATGTCATCATGCAGCCGACGATGCGCCTGGACCGCCCTGTCAAGGCGTATCAGCGGTGGCTTGACCGTATTCCTCAGGTCTTCGCGTCGGACGTGCTGGATGAACCGCCGGCAAACATAAATCTAAAATCATATGAAATTGCAACGCTACGCAACTACCAGAGCCTGATGCCGCTCTCGCATGACGCCCGTAAACCGATGTTCGATCTGCGGGCCGCGGACGGCGCGCTCGGCAGTACGCAGACGCTCGTCAGCCGATGCCACCGTGACTTCCGATCGCTCGCCGAAGAACTTCTACAGCGGCTGGAGTCGGTGCCGCTGGAGGCCTGAGCACGATACCCTGAGCCCGATACCTGGCGCACCCGGGAAGCAGCATGCTCCCACCGGTTTCCGCCGGCCCTCCCAGCATGCCCGACCTGTTTGGGATCCATCAGGGCGGACCACGCTCCAAGCGGCCGGATCGTCTCACGGGTTCGGTGCTGACGGTCCTCCGATAGCGAATTCCAATCCTGCGATCGGCGGTTCCCGTACACCTGTCGTGTCCGGTCGCGGCAGCTTACGATTCGGGGAGGCCCGGCTCAAGAAACCCAGGTCCAGCACCCAGGAGGGGCGGTCGAGAATGGTCGGCGTACGGCCCGCGACCCATGTGCCCGAGTCCGATTTCGGGACCGTCGGATCCGCTCCTCGCAGGAAGACGATCAGCAGTCCTTATCTGCACCGCCTGCAGCGTCGTCATTTTCTGCTGTTCGACGTCCTGCCGATCGTCGGTACTGTCGCCGCGCTCGCGTTCCTCACGGTACATCCGATCGGCGTCACCGAACTCGCCCTGCTCTTCTCGATGTGGATCGTGACCGGGCTGGGCGTCACCGTCGGTTATCACCGGCTGTTCACGCACCGCGCCTTCAAGGCCGCGCCGTCCGTCGCGGCCGTGCTCGCGGTCCTCGGCTCGATGGCCGGGCAGGGCGGCGTGGTGTCCTGGGTCGCTCTGCACCGGCGGCACCACGAGTGCAGTGACCGGGAGGGCGACCCCCACTCCCCGAACCTCGCCGGCGGTGGCCTGAAGGGCCGGCTACGCGGCCTGGCCCACTCCCATTTCCTGTGGATGCGCCGCCATGAGTACCCGAACGTCGTCCACTACGCGCCGGATCTGATCAGGAATCGCGCGCTGGTCCGGGTCGCCCGCCTCTACTACTACTGGGTCGCGCTCGGGCTCGCAATCCCCGCGCTCGTCGGCGGCCTCGTCTACCTGAGCTGGGCCGGGGCGGTCAGCGGCCTCTTCTGGGGCGGTCTGGTGCGGATGTTCGTCCTGGAACACATCATCTGGGCGATCAACTCCTTCCTGCACATGTTCGGCACCCACCCGTACGAGTCCAGGGAGAACAGCAGGAACGGCGGGATCTTCGCTCTGCTGACCTTTGGCGAGTCGTGGCACAACAACCATCACGCCTTCCCCGACTCGTCTTCTTTCGGGTTGAGCTGGTACCGTCTCGACCCGGGTTACTGGCTCATAAAAATGCTTTCTCTCGGCGGTCTCGTATGGGATGTCAAGCGCCCGTCCGAAGAGCGGATGAAAGCAAGTCGTATATCCGGTAACGGCAAGCCAGCCCCCAGCACCGCGGCATAAGGAGCGAGCACGTTGAAGCCGAGCAAGGAATCGATTGCCGACTGGTGCCAGCAGTACGTCGCGCATCTCCTCGAGGTACCGGTGGACGCGGTGGATCCGGACGCGGACTTCGACCGGCTGGGCGTCGACTCCGCCCTCGCCGTCTCCCTGCTGATCGAGGTCGAGGAACGCTACGGTGTCGAACTGGCACCCGAGGCGTTGTTCGAGAACCCGAGCATCAACGCGGTCGCCGGATATCTGTACGAGCAGAGCCAGCAGCGCGTGGCATAGTCATGACCGCATCAGCCGACATCGGCCGGACGACCGGGGCGGCGGCCGCCATCCGTCACCACTACGACGTCGGGAACGCGTTCTACAGCCTCTGGCTGGACCGTTCGCTGACCTATTCGTGCGCGCTCCGGGAAGGCCCGGACGACACCCTGGAAAACGCGCAGGACCGGAAGCTGCGGTTTCACCTGGACGCGGTCCGGGCCGAGAGGGCCCGCAGCGTGCTGGACATCGGCTGCGGCTGGGGTGCCGTCCTGCGGCGGCTGGCGGAGGAACACCGGGTCCAGCGGTCCGTCGGTCTCACCCTCAGCGAGGAGCAGGCGTCCTTCGTCCGCTCCCAGGGATATCCGGGTGTGGAGGTGCGTACGGAGAACTGGCTGCACTACGAGCCGGACGCGTCCTTCGACGGGATCATATCCATCGGCGCGTTCGAGCATTTCGCCCGGCCCACGGACTCCCCCACCGAGAAGATCGGCCTGTACCGGGAGTTCTTCACCCGCTGCCGCGGCTGGCTGAACCGGGACGGTGTGCTGTCGCTGCAGACGATCGCATACGCGAACATGTCCCGCGCGGACGCGAGCGGGTTCATCCAGCAGGAGATATTTCCCGAAGCCGACCTGCCGACACTCGCGGAGATCACAGCCGCGGCCGAGGGAGTTTTCGAGGTCCGGTCGGTGAGCAACGGGCGGCTCGACTACGCCTGGACGTGCGAGGAGTGGGCCCGCCGGCTGCGCCGGCACCGCGACGAGGCCGTCCAGATCGTCGGGCCGGAGGTGGTCGCCCGGTACGAGCGCTATCTGAAGCTGTCCGCCCTCGGCTTCCGGATGGGAAAGATCTGCCTGTTCAGAATCGTTCTTCAGCCTTTCCGGAGCGGATACTTCGACAGCCGTGGGGGGCGGGCGGGATGACGGTGGAGACACCCGGCGCGGCGGCTGCCAGCACCATCGGGCCGGCGCCGGCGGCAGTCCGTTTCAACCCCTTCAGCGCCGAGTTCCGGCGTTCCCCCTACCCGCTCTACCGGCAGCTTCGCGACACCCAGCCCGTTCACCGGGCACTGGGCATGTGGGTGCTCACGCGGTATACCGACGTACAGGGCGTCCTGCGCGACCGTACCTTCAGCGCCGGGCTCATACCCGAGCTGATCAGCCGGCAGGCGAGCCGGCTGTCGCAGCAGGACAACGTGGCGCTCATCGGGCGGCTGGGCAGGAAGTCGCTCGTCTTCACCGACAACCCGGACCACGCCCGGCTGCGCGGGCTGGTGAACCGGGTGTTCACGGCGCAGGAAATCGACAGGCTCCGTCCCCGTGTCTCGCGGGCTGTCGAACAGCTGATACAGCGGGCCTGGGACGACGGTGGCATGGACGCCGTCACCGACTTCGCCGCGCCCCTGCCGGTCACGGTCCTGTGCGACTGGATGGCGCTCCCAGGGGATCTGCGCGCACACGTCGGCCAGTGGACGCATGACATCCGTTTCCTGCTCGAGCCGGGGCTGATGAAGGCCGCGGACTTCACCCGGGTGTGCGATGTCGTCGAAATGTTCGCGCGGGCCCTGGACGAGGTGATTGCCGAGCGCCGGTCCTGGCCGGGCGACGACCTGATAAGCCAGCTGCTCGCCGCGCGGACCGCCGGCGGCGACAGGCTCAGCGACGAAGAGCTCGTCTTCGTGTGCATCATGTGCTTTGTCGCCGGCAACGAGACCACGAAATCCCTGATCGGGAACGGCCTGCTCGCGCTGCTCCAGCATCCGGCGCAGGACGCTCTCCTGCGCCGCCGCCCGGAGCTCGCGCCAGCGGCCGTCGAGGAGGCGCTGCGCTACGACAGCCCGCTGCAGATGACCAAACGTCTCGCGACACGCGAGGTCGACATCGACGGGAAACGGGTGCGGGAAGGCGACCAGGTTCTGCTGTGTCTCGGCGCCGCGAACCGCGATCCCGCGGTGTTCGCGCAGCCGGACGAGTTCGACATCACCCGTGACGCCAAGGGGCATCTCGCCTTCGGCCACGGAATGCACGGCTGCCTGGGCGGGCTGCTGGCCCGGCTGCAGGCGGAGGTTACCTTCGAACACCTGTACCGACGCGCTGAACGCCTGGAGTTGCTGACAGAGCAGCTCCAGTGGCAGGAGCACAGTTTCATCGTCCGCGGCCTGACAAGTCTCCCGGTCGCGCCGAGGAGCATCGTCTGAATCGCCGGGACGCCGGGGTGAGCCCGATCGGGATCCGCTCGCGGACAGGGGAAGAAAAATGACGCGGCAGAAAATTTTGCTCCCGGATGTCCTGCGCGGCCGCGCCGCCCTCGAGCCGACCGGCAGAGCGTATGTCTTCCTGGACGAGTACGAGAAGGAAAAAGAAGTCCTGACGTATGGCGAGCTGCATGCGCGAGCGCTCGCCGTGGCCGGCTGGCTGGGCCGGCACTGCGGTGCCGGCGACCGGGCACTGCTGGTTTTCCCACCGGGCCTGGATTTCATCGTCGCGTATTTCGGATGTCTCTATGCGCAGGTCGTCGCGGTACCCGTCAACCCGCCGCGCAAGCAGCAGGTGCAGGACACGACGCTGCGCATCGTGCGGGACTGTGAGCCTGCCGCGGTACTCACCGTCAACTACATGGTCGAGAACACCCGATCCGCGCTGGAGCCGGTCCACGCGGTCCCGCACTGGCTTCCGGTCGACCGGATCACCGACATGGCGGAGACGGGTTTCGACCCGTCGCCCTGCTCGGCGGGCTCCATCGCCTTCCTGCAGTACACGTCGGGTTCCACATCCGACCCGAAAGGGGTCGTGGTCTCCCACGGTAACCTTGCCGCGAACCAGGAGATGATACGTCGGGCATTCGGCCATGACCGGGACTCGACGTTCGTCGGCTGGGCGCCGCTCTTCCACGACCAGGGGCTGATCGGGAACGTCCTGCAGCCCCTCTGGATCGGGGCGACCAGCATCCTCATGTCGCCGATGGCGTTCATCCGCTGGCCGCTGCTGTGGCTGTCGGCTGTTTCCCGGTACCGTGCCCACACCAGCGGCGGGCCGAACTTCGCGTTCGACGCCTGCGTCACGCGGGCCGCCAGAGGGGACATTCCAGAGCTTGACCTGAGCTGCTGGAAGGTCGCGTTCAACGGCGCCGAGCCCATCCGGCCCGAAACGCTGCGCCGGTTCGCCGAGGCCTTCGCGCCCTTCGGTTTCAGTGAGCGGGCGCTCTACCCGTGCTACGGGCTGGCCGAGGCGACTCTGCTGGTGACCGGCAGCCAGAAGGGCCGCGGCCCGCGCACCATCGAGGCGGACGTCGACGCGCTCGCTGACAGACGCTATGCCGAGGCCGCCGACGGCCGCGGCCGGAGCCTCGCGGGCTCCGGGCTTCTTCTTCCGGAGGAAACGCTCCGGATCGTGGACCCTGAAACGAAATGCCCGTGCCCGGCGAACCAGGTGGGAGAGATCTGGGTCGCCGGGGAGCACGTGGCACAGGGCTACTGGCGGCGCCCGCAGGCCACCGCCGACACGTTCCGGGCCGAATGTGACGGCGAGCCCGGCCGTACCTACCTGCGCACCGGCGATCTCGGCCTGGTGGTCGACGGCGAACTGTACGTGGTGGGCAGGCTGAAGGACCTTGTGATCATTCGGGGGCGGAACTACTATCCGCAGGACATCGAACACACCGTCCAGTCGTCACACGCCGCGCTGAGATCCGGCGGGTGTGCCGCGTTCTCGGTTCCCGGCCCCGACGGGGAGAAACTCGTCGTCGTGCAGGAAATCAGGGGCGACCAACGGCGGAAGGCGGACGCGCGGGACGTCGCCGCGTCGATCCGGGCGGCGGTGGTACGGGAGCACGACCTTTCCCTGGGCGATCTGGTGCTGACCCTGCCGGGCCGGCTGCGGAAGACCAGCAGCGGCAAGATCATGCGGGCTGCCGCCAGAAAGCGCTATCTGGAGAACGGTTTCGAGGCCTGGGCACCGGCGGCACCATCAGCACCGTCGGCACCGTCGGCCGCCTGAAGGATTCGCCCGAAGGACGCACCTGAAGAACTCTCCCGAAGAACTCGTCGACCAGCGGGGAGAACCCTGGACATGGCAGTGCTGGAAACGCCGAACCCCGCCTTCGAACGGTTCGTGCGGGATACCGTCCTGAACATGCCGGCCGCGCGGCACCTGGGTTTCACCTTCGGCCGGATAGCGCCGGGGGACGTCGAGATCATTCAGCCGTACCGGGAGGAGCTCACGCAGCACGACGGCTTCGTCCAGGGCGGTGTGCTCGGCGCGCTGGCGGACTTCGCCGGTGGCTGCGCGGCCGGCACGCTGCTGCCACCCGGATGGGTGAACATGACCATCGACTACACCGTCAAGATCCTGGCCCCGGCGAAGGGGGAGAAAATCGTCGCGCGTGGCCGGGTCGTCAAGGCGGGCCCTGTCATGACCGTCGCCGCGGCCGAGGTCTATTCGGCCGACAGGGCCGACGAGACACTCTGCGCCACCGCTTTCGTGACCATGCGCAATATCAGGGCGGCCAGATCATGACGACACGAGGAAGCTCCGAGGAAGCGTTCGTCTTCAACCCGTTCGCCGGCGGTTTCAGCGACGATCCCTATCCCCACTACGCGGAACTGCGTGACACCGCGCCCGCCCACGAGCATCCGCTCGGCTTCTGGATCCTGTCCAGGTACGAGGACGTGTCGAAACTGCAGAGATCCGGGCACTCCGTCGACGAGCGGCACCTGACACGCCTGCCGCGGTGGAAGAGCGACTCCCGCACGCTCGGCAAGGAGAACCGGCTGATGTGCGGGCTGGCCATCCTCGACCAGGACCCGCCGAACCACACGAGGCTTCGCCGCCTTGTCTCCAAGGCCTTCACCCGACGTGCCGTCGACGCGCTGGAACCGCGGATCGCGGCGCTTGTCGACCAGGCGTTGGACCGGGTCGCGGATGCGGGCCGCGCGGACCTCGTCGCCGAACTCACCTTCCCGCTCCCCTTCAGCGTGATCTCGGAGATGCTGGGCATCCCGGTGGTGGAGCACACCCGTATCCGTGAGCTCACCGGAACGCTGGTGCGCGCGCTCGAGCCGCTCGCCGACCCGGCCCTGCAGGCCGAGATCCGGTCGGCCAACCGCGAGCTGACGGGAATCGTCGGCGACATGACCGACTGGAAACGGGACAATCCCGGCGACGACCTGATCAGCGCGCTTATCGCCGCCGAGCACGACGGCGACGTGCTCAGCGGGGACGAACTGGTCGCCCAGGTCATGTTCCTCTACATCGCGGGCCACGAAAGCACGATGAACCTGCTCGCGGGCGGGATTCTCGCGCTCCTGCGCCATCCCGACCAGCTGCGGCTGCTGCGGGAGGAGCCCGGGCTCGCCGCCAACGCCGTGGAGGAGATCCTCCGCTACGACACCCCGGTACACCTGATGCGGCGGATAACCGTCGAGCCCCTCGCCGTACACGGCGAGGAGATCCCGGCCGGCGCGTGGGTGGTGGCCGCCCTGGCCGCGGCCAACCGGGATCCGCGGTTCTGGGGGGCGGACGCCGACAAGCTCCGGCTGGACCGGCCGAACGCGCACCAGAACGTCTCGTTCGGCGCC
>NZ_CAKKTL010000120.1:0-3940 GCF_920664355.1 Protofrankia sp. CiP1_Cm_nod2 | reverse complement strand
TATACACCACTGTCTCGGCGCGGCACTGGCCCGGCTGGAAGCCCGGGTCACCTTCACCCGGTTCGTCCGGCGCTTCCCCTCGGCCACGGTCGAGGAGGTCCGCTGGAACGGCCGGATCAACGTACGCGGTCCGGCGGAACTGTCGATAGTTGTACGGTAGGTGAATTCCGCCTGATACGGGCGGTGGGTGGCCCGGTCAGGCCCGGTCAGGCCCGGTCAGGCCCGGTCGGCCGTGGCAAGGAACTTCTCCAGCAGGCTGGTGATCGCCGCGGGCTGTTCCAGGGTGCTGCTGTGCCCGCAGCTCGCGACGATCCGCAGCTGGGCCCCTGGAATGCGGGCGGTGATGCGCTCCGATTTCTCCACCGGGGCGGCCCTGTCGTCGGCACCGACGACGACAAGTGTGGGCACCGTGATACCGGTGATCTCCCGCTCCACCGACGCGCGGCTGACCACCCCGAGCACCGCCTTGCGTATGGCGGCGCGCTTGTTGCCGCTGAGCCGGCCGGCCCACTCGTCGATCGTGGCCGCGCTGGCCGCGTCGGCGAGGAAGGCGGGGCCGAACATGTGCGGGCTGACCTTTCCCAGAATCGGTCTGATACCGAACAGACGCAGCAGCAACGCCAGCAGCTTGTACTCGCGGGCTTTGCTCCGCTCCTCGGCCCCGGCGCTGGTGTCCAGCAGTGTCAGCGAACGCAACAGCTCACCATGGCGGGCCGCGATGCGCTGCCCGACAAAACCACCCATGGACAGCCCCACCCAGTGCACCGGCGCGACCCCGAGCTCCCGGATCAGCGCGACCGCGTCACCGGTGAGGGTGTCCATGTCATAGCCGCCGGCGGCGGCCGGGGTATCGCCCTGCCCACGCCAGTCGACCGCCACACAGCGATAGCGCTCACGCAGGGCCGCGATCTGTGCGCGAAACATCCAGCCACCGAACAACAGGCCGTGCCCGAACACAATGGTCGGCGCGTCCGGCAGCCCCGCCGGCACCCCGGTATCACTGTAGGAAATCGTCACACCACTGACATCGATAGTAGGCACGCTGCCCTCGTCCCCGCCGGCGACCAACAACCGGACGTCAGCGTAATAGACATGCCTGCCACACAATGAGACCACACGATGACCAACAGGCTAATTCAGCTCTTCACACCGGTACGGGAGAGCCGCGCAACACGACCGCGGCAGCGATGTGCGGGTCGAGCGACGGCATAGACATCCTGGTCTTTGCCGTGCAGGGACTCGGTGCGATATGACAGGTCGTGCCGATCTTTTCGTCTACCCGGATCGACGAAATGTTGTCGCCGTCGATGCCAGAGAGCACCTGATCGACGGCCGGGGGCCCGCAGGCGAACCGGAGCGAGATGTGCGCGGTTCCCGTCGCGAGCCCGCGGCACCAGTGGGGCTGGGCGATGAACCAGGTCACCTCGACACCGGTCCTGGCTTTCTGAACCGACGGCTCCCGACACGCCCAGATGGCGGAAGAGTACCTTCATATTTACGGTGAGTCACGATTTTCAGGAACAAGTCGGGTGCCATCCGGTGCCGAACAGTTCGTTCAGGGGGCGGGAGCACCACCGCCAGCGGGCCGAGCAGTGCGCCTGTCTGTGACAATGCCTGTCTCGAGCAATCCGGGAGGGGCCCGGCGCCGAAGCACTGGTGACAGTGTCACAGTTGGAGGTGTCCATGCGCGTCGCGGCATACGGCGACCAGCCCCCGGCGCCGTCTCCCGGTGTCCTGGAGTCGTTGCTCGGCCGCGTCGCACGTGGCGATCAACAGGCGTTCGAGAGTCTCTACGCCGCGGTGGCCGGGCCGGTCATGGGCCTGGTGCGCACGCTGGTACGGGATCCGGCCCAGTCGGAGGAGGTCACCCAGGAGGTGCTCATCGAGGTGTGGCGCTGCGCGGCCCGCTTCGATGCCCGGCAGGGCAGCGCCATGGCGTGGATCATGACGTTGGCGCACCGCCGCGCGGTGGACCGGGTGCGCTCGGCGCAGGCGGCGGCGGACCGCGAGCACCGGGCCGGGGCGCGTGGTCGCGGCCCGGCGTTCGACGAGGTCAGCGAGCAGGTCGAGCACCGTCTGGAGCGCGCCCAGGTGCGACGCTGCCTGGAACGGCTGACCGATCTGCAGCGGGAGTCGGTGATACTCGCCTACTACCGCGGCTACACCTACCGGGAGACCGCCGACCTGCTGGGCGCGCCGCTGGGGACGGTCAAGACCCGGCTGCGCGACGGGCTGATCCGGCTCCGTGACTGCCTGGGGGTGTCCGTATGACCACCGCCGACCTGCACACGTTGACCGGCGCCTACGCCCTGGGTGCGCTGCCGGCGGAGGAAGCGGAACAGTTCGCCCACCACCTGGCGGCGTGTCAGGCGTGCGCCCAGGAGGTGCGGGAACTGCGGGAGACCGCGGCCCGGCTCGCGCTGGCGGTGGCGGAGGCCCCCCCAGCCGCCCTGCGTTCCCGGGTGATGGCGGCGGTGGCCGAGACCAGGCAGCTTCCGCCGACCGGGCGCGGAACCCCGGTGGCGCTGCCGGCCCGCCGGCTGCGGTGGCGGCGGCTGCCGCACCTGGTGGCCGCCGCATGCCTGCTGCTGGCTGTGATCAGCGGAGGTCTGGCCGTCGACGCCCGGCACGAGGCCGACCGGCAGCGTGCCCACACCGCCCAGGTCGAGCAACAGGCGGTGGCGCTGAGCGCGCTGATGACAGCGCCGGACGCCACGATCCGTGCCACCGTCCTGCGGGGCGGGGGCGGTGGCACCGTCGTGGTCTCCCCGCGGTTCGGCCAGGCCGCGTTCGTCTACCACGATCTGCCGGCGCTTGCCGACGGGCGGGTCTACCAGCTGTGGTACAGCCGGAACGGGACGATGGTGCCCGCGGGGCTCGTGAAGACCGGCCGTTCCTCGGGCGCGCTGCTCCTGACCGGTCAGACGCAGGGGGCGGACGGGGTCGGCGTGACGGCGGAGCCCCGGGGCGGCTCCCCCAGCCCCACCAGCGCGCCGCTGGCCCTGCTTTCGCTCTGACTTCTCTTTGACCCCGGGCTTCTTCCACGCTCACCCGTAACAGCCGGACCGCGTGTTCGGCCGCCGGCCGCCGGCCGCCGGCCGCCGCGTTGCCCGTCCGATGGCCCGCGGTGACGTGCTGTCAGGAGACAGCCGCTGGTCACCGGCCGCCACGGGCGGCGCGGAAAAGACGCGGAAAGAAAAACGGAAAAGCGGCCGAGCCCGACCAAGCCACGGCGGCGATCGCACCGAATGACAGTTGTGGTCGACGAGACGATGGCGGTGGAGAGCGGCGCGGACGGCCTTCCGCGACCAGCGCGACTGGTGCGGCTGGTCCTTGCCGGGCTCGGTGGGCTGATCGCCGGATTCGCCGCCCTTGCGGGGGCGGAACTGGCCGCTGCCGCGGTCAGGCCGCAGGCTGGCCCGGTCATCGCCGTCGGTGGGGCGGCGATCGACCTGGCTCCGCCGGCACTGAAGGACTTCGCCGTCCGGCACTTCGGCACCAACGACAAACTGGTGCTGCAACTGGGCATCCTGGCGGTTCTCGCGCTGTTCGCGATCGCGATCGGCCTGACAGCCCTGCGGTACCGGACGGCCGGTGTGCTCGGCATCCTGCTGTTCGGCGTGGTCGGAGCCGTCGCCGCCGCATCCCGCCCGGATGCGGAAACGCTCGATCCGCTGCCGTCCGTGGCCGGTGCGCTCATCGCAGCCGTGGTTCTGAGCATGCTCATCCGTCGGCTGACCACCCCTCCGGCGGGCCTCCCGGACTCCGGAAACGCCGTTGCCCACGATGATCATTCGGTATCCGCGCGACCAGATCCCACGCAACCGGAGCCCACACCGCCCGTACCAGCGGTCACGCCAGCGCCCACAGCCACCCCGGCGCGGCCCGTGCCCACAGCCACCCCGGCGCGGCCCGCGCCCACGGCCACGCCGGCGCGGCC
>NZ_CAKKTL010000119.1:9674-16342 GCF_920664355.1 Protofrankia sp. CiP1_Cm_nod2 | reverse complement strand
CGGCGGCCGCGGCCGGTTCGAGGGAGCCAGCCGGCGCCGCGGCGCTGGTCGGTTCGGTGCCGGTCGCTTCGGCGGTGCCGGTCGGCGTGGTGGCGGCGGCCGGGGCGGTGGCCGGGGCGGTGGCGCCGGCGCCCCGCAGGAAGAGCAGCAGCACCGGCACCAGGTAGGCGAGGTAGCCGACGACCTGCAGCACGGTCATCCGCGGGGTGATGTTGAGGATGCCCTCGGTGAGCCTGGCGTACCAGGAGCTCGGGTCGATGGTGGCGCTCAGGTCGAACGCCGTGGCCGCCCCGCCCGGCAGGAGAGCGCTTTCCTGGAGGTCGGCCAGCCCGTACCCGGTGACGCCGGCCGCGATCACGACCAGCCCGATGCCGGTGATCGTGAAGAACCTCGTCAGGTTGATCCGCAGCGTCTGCCGGTAGATGGCGAAGCACGCGGCGGCGGCCAGCGCGATCCCGGCGACGGCCCCGACGAGCGGGCCGGCCGACTCGTCCGCGCCCCGGGTGGTCGTCCAGACGAACAGGGAGGTCTCCAGGCCCTCCCGGGCGACCGCCAGGAACGCGGTGAGGACCAGCATGCCAGGGCCGAGCGCCAGCGCGACGGTGACCCGGCCGCTGATCTCACCGGACAGCGTCCGTGCCGACCGCCGCATCCAGAAGACCATCACGGTGACGAAACCGACCGCGATCAGGCTCAGCACACCGCTGAACGTCTCCTGGGCCGCGGTCGACATCGAGGCGGCGGCGAAGGTGAGGACCGCGCCGAAGCTCGCCGAGAGGGCGACGGCGGCGAGCACTCCCGTCCAGACCTGGGGGAGGCGGGCACGCTGGTCGGCACGCACGAGCGTGGCGACCAGAACCGAAACAATCAGGCTTGCCTCGAAACCCTCGCGTAACCCGATGAGCAGGTTCGGAACGAGATCCGCCCACACGTCTGCCGCCTCCGCCATCGCCGTACGGTCACTGTTCGTCAGAAGGACTCAAGGGAAGGTACCAGAAGAACAGGTAAACCTCACCTAATCGAATATTTATTCTCACAGTAGGCATAAGAACACAAAACGACTTCCCGACATCCGCAGGCGATGTCCGCGCCGGGACGGTGGAGATCACTACCACAGTGCTGGCCGGCGGGCCCTTCGGCCCCTGCCCGAGGGCTACCTTGCAGGAGATAGATCGACACTACGGATACCTGCTGGGGGCAAGCATGAACGCCAGAGCCCTGCGCCGCGCCGGCGTCCTCACCGCTACCGGAGCGCTTGCCACGCTCCTCGGTGCGGCTCCGGCCAGCGCGTCCATCTCCTTCTCCGCCGATACCCGGACCAGCGCCGACACCAGCGCCGGCACCAGCGCCGGCACCAGCGCCGACGCCGGCGGCGCGACCAGTGTCGACACGAGCGTCACCCAGCTCTTCCAGGCCGCCGTGGGCCTGTCCATCGGTGCCCTCTCCGGCGCCTCGAACGCCGTCTCGGTCGCGGCCAGGTCCGTCGGCCCTACGGCGGGGACCGTCGCGGACACCGGCCCGACCGGTTTCGGCGCCGGGCCGGGCGCTGCCGCCGGGCCGGGCGCCGGCGGTGCCGGGACGAGCAGCCCCCAGGACATCTACGGCGCCGCCGCGGGCCTCTCCTACAGCGCGCTGTCGCAGGCGGCGGACGCGCTCACGCGCGCGTCGGGCACTGTCTCCGGTGGCCTGGGCGGGCAGCCGGCCGGCCCCGGAGCCTGACGCCGCGGCCTCGACGGCCGAGTCCCGGTCAGGTGGCGGCGGACGACACCTGTATGCCGCAGTACCGGCCGCTGGTGTCGATCAGATAGAGCTGTGAGCGGCCGGCCGGGTCCAGCAGCAGCGACGTGTTGGCGCTGGTGGGCTGGACGGTGCCGTGGTCCAGGTCCTCGCCGGTGGTGGCGTCGCGGAGGATGAATCCGCATTCCTCGGCGCCGTTGAAGTCCAGGATCTTCACGGCGACGCGGCCCTCAGCGGTGAACGCGTCGGTGTCGCCGGTGTTGGCCTGGTGGGTGAAGGGCAGCGTCACGGCTCCGGCTCCGGCCTGCGGCTCGACCAGGCAGCCGGGGTCGCTCACCTGCCACTGGAAGTTTCCCGGGTGGGAGATCTGGAACGACCACGTTCCGGACAGCCCTCCCTGGTGGAGGACGCTCTCGCCGGTGTCGGCGGAGGTCAGGACGATCTCGCAGGTGTCGGTCGGGACCGGGAGGGTGCTGCGGACGACGGCCCGCCACGGGCCGTCTGCCTGGTAGGAGGCATCCGCCACCGCCGTTCCCGCTCCGGAGCCGGAACCGCCGGCGTCGTCCCCGCCCCCTGGGCGGCGAGGATCCCGGCGATCGTCGCCCCGGCCACGACAACCACGGCGGCGCCGAGTACGGCCGGCCGCGCCCAGCGTGCGGGCCGTGCGGGGATGACGGGCTGGTCGTGGACGGTGGCCGGCAACGGTGGTTCCACCGCCACGGCTGTGGGCCGCACCGGGATGGTGACGGTGGGGGGCGGCGCGGTGGCGGATTCGGCGGGTGCCGCCTGCGTGCCGTCAGCTGCCCGGTCGCTGTCAGCGCTCCCGTTGACAGCGGGAACGCTGACAGCAGGGCTGGTACCGGCAGGGCTGGTACCAGCAAGGTCGTCCCGCAGCGCCCGGGCGGACGGCCGCTGCCGGGGATCGCGGGCGAGGGCGGCGCGGACCAGCTCCCGCAGCGGCCCGGCGAGCTGGTCGTAGTCGGCCGCCGGGCCGCCGGACAGGATGCGGCTGAGAACGGCCTCGGGCCGGCCGGTGCCGAAGGGCGGCTGGCCGGTGGCCGCGAAGACGACGATCCCGGCCCAGGCGAAGACGTCGGTGGCCGCGGTGATCTCGTCGCCGGTCGCCTGCTCGGGGGCGATCCAGGCCGGGGTGCCGACGAAATGGAAACGGCGATGTTCGTGGAAGTCGCCGATGTTCGTGGAAGTCACCGTAGTTCGTGGAAGTCACCGTATCGCCCCGGCAGCCCCTCGTCGCACTGGTGACAGAGGATGGCACCGGCGGCTGATGCGGTACCTGCCGCCGCGGAAGTTGAGCATCTTTCTGCTCCAGGTCGCAGTTCCGGGCGCCGCGGTTCTCCGGTCTTCGGGAGAGTCCGATAGGTGACAGGCGAGATCCGGCGCATGTTGGACCATGAGTGAGCCATTGGAAGCATCGGGGGATGGTGCGGCCGGTGCGGCGGCCGTGATGACAGCGGGTGCCCGCCCGGTCGATCAGGATCGGGGGGTGCGCCGGTGCCGCTCACCGACTTCGTCGGACGGCAGTCCGACATTGTCGCGCTCGCGGGCCTCGTCATGCGGGAGCGGCTGGTCACGGCCACCGGTCCGGGTGGCTGTGGCAAGACCCGCCTGGCCGATCAGGTGATGGCGCGGCTGGCAGAGTGCCGTGGTGAGGTGTTCCCGGCCGGGCTGTTCTGGTTATCCTGCGGTGACCTGACTGACGCCAGTTTGTTACCGTCAGTGCTGATAGCTGCGTTGGGTATGCCGGATCGTTTCGACGTAGCGCCGCTGGAACGGGTCGCCGACCAACTCGGCGAACGTCGGTTGCTCGTGGTCCTGGACGACTGCGACCGCGTGGCCGACGCGGTGCAGGCGCTCGCGTCGGTGCTGCTCCCGAGGTGCGGCGGTGTCCATCTGCTGGCCACCAGCCGGGTCCGATTGGGCGTCGGCGCCGAGGTGGCGTGGCGGGTCCCCCCGATGACGCAGGCCGACGCGGTGGAGCTGTTCCTGGCCAGAGCCGGCGCCGAGATCGGGCCATCCACCTGCGTCACGGCGGTGGATGGCGGCGTGCCCGTGTCTCCGGCCCCGGGCGCGGAGCTCGACCGGCATCTGGTCGCCGAGGTCTGCGCCCGGCTCGACGGCCTGCCGCTGGCCATCGAGCTGGCCGCGGCCCGCACCCGGGTGCTTTCGCTTCCCGAGATCGCACGCGGCGTCGACGACCGTCTGAAGCTGCTGGCGGGTGGCAGCAGGTTCGCGCCGAGGCGGCACCGGACGATCAGAGCCTGCATCGACTGGAGCTACGACCTGCTTGACGAGCTCGGGCGCATCCTCTTACGTCGCCTGGCGGTGTTCGCCGGTGGCGCGCGCATGGCCGAGGTCGAGGCGGTCTGCGCATTCGGTGCCCTGGCCCGCGAGGACGTGCTGGAAGCCCTGACCACGCTGGTGGACCATTCACTGGTTGTCACCGACCGGCGAGCCGTCGACAGCCGGTACCAGCTGCTGGACACCGTCGCGGCTTATGCGCGTGAGCGACTGGACGCATCCGGTGAGGCCGGCGAGGTTCAGCGCCGCCACGGCGGCCTGGGATCCTTCGGGGATGCGGAGCAGACCCTGACCGACCGCCGCGCCCGGATGACCGCGGCGGTGTTCGACGCCGCCGACGAGAGCGCGAAACTCGACGGTCCCACCGCGACCGCCTCCGCCGGCAGGTCGCGGGGATCACGGCGCCGGCCGGCGCTGGGCTGGGCGGCGCTGACCCCGGCCGAACGCGAGGTTGCCAGGGCCGTTGCCCGCGGCCTGTCCAACCCGGCGGTCGGGCGTGCCCTCGCCATATCGCTGAGCACCGTGAAGACCCACCTGGCCCACGTGTTCGGCAAGCTCAACGTCGCCAACCGCGTCGAACTGGCCGCGTTCGTCCTCCGGGCCGACGACCCGGCCGGCTATCCGCCGAACATCGGACCGGAGCTCAGGTAGCGCGGTCGTGCCCGGTACCCGGTACCCGGTACCCCGACCAGCCGGCCCGGTATCTGTCCGGCCCGGTGCCTGCCCGGCCCGGTATCCGCGCCGGGCAGGCACCCGGGTCAACCGGACCAGTCGGCCAGGACCTGGTCGAGGAAGCGCCGCACCAGGTCGACGACCTCGGTCGGGGACGCGGTCGTCACGGCGGTCAGCTCGGTCCGGGAGACGTCGGTGGTCATGCGCAGCCGGGCGATCAGCCCGCCCCGCGGGCCGGGCCGGACGGTCAGTACCAGCAGCCCGGGCCGTGGAGGGCCGCCGTCCGCCATCCCGGCGCCGTCTGCCATTCCGATGCTGTCCACCATCCCGGCACTGTCGACCCGTCGTGTCACCTCGCCGTCGAGCGAACGTCACCGCCGGCTGTGTTCCCGCCGGCGCGGTGCCTGGCCGAGGTCTGCCCGCCCGCCGGGAACACCAGCTCGGTCAGCGCGGCCGAGGGCGCAAGAGCGAGCTCGTCCCGCAGCAGCCCGGCATAGGCGCGGTAGCGGCGCACGGCCTCGCGCACGTTGCCCTCGGCCAGGTGCACCCGGATGAGCACCTGCTGCGCGCTCTCCCGTAACGGGTCGGCCCGGATCGCCGCGTAGGCCGCGTCGGCGGCCGAGCCGTAGCGGCCCAGGGCGAGCAGCCGGACGGCCAGCGCCTCCAGGGCGTGCAGCATCAGCTGGCCCAGCCGTTCGCGTTCGAACAGCACCCAGTCGTCGTACCAGCCAGGCAGCAGCTCGCCGGTCAACGCCGGCTGGATCAGCTCGCCGGTGTCGACGTCGGCCGGCGTGAGCAGCCGGTGGGCGAGCGCGACGGTCTCGTGCGTGTCCACGAGCACGTCCCCGGCCAGTCGAAGACAGGTCGGGGAGGTCTCCACCAGGCCGTCGTGCAGCCGCCCGGCCCGCCACAACGCGGTCCGCAGCCGGCCGTTGGCCGCGCTCTCGCCGACATCCGGCCACAGGATGCCCCGGACGTTGGAGCGCGGCACCGCGTCGGGACGTAGCGCCAGCAGCGCCAGCAGCCGCTGCACCCCGAGGGGGACGGGCCGCGCGGCGCCTCCCAGCACGAGCTGGAAGCCGTTGAGCAGGACGATCCGGGGGCGAGTCCGGTTACGCGTCGCCAACGTACTCGATGCGTAGGGCACATGCAGATCGTGACTGGTGACCGGCCGCGGAACATCGGCCGATCGGCCGATAGCGCTCGTGGACAGGATGTGGTGACGCTGCGCCGGACGCGGCGGTGACGGGTATGTGACGCTGCCGGCGCACCATGATTCCATGCAGGCAACCCGAGTGGAGTGCGTCGTCCGGGCGGGCGGAGGCTTTCGGTGAGTCTCTTCACCCGCGGCGGCAGCCGGAAACCGCTGGTCACGGCGGGTGAAGCGCCGCCTGCGTCGCCGGGCGCCGGGCCGTTGAGTGTCCTGTCACCAGGCGCTGTGCCGTCGGATGCCGTCTCGTCCGGAGCCGTGCCGTCGGGGGTCGCGCCGTCGGTGCGGCCGGAGGCGCTCCGGGCGGCGGCGAGCCCGCCGGGCCCAACTGTGATCACATCGTCCGACCAGGCCGTCTCGGCGCTCCTCAAGGTGCTCTCCGGCTATCTCGATCCTGATGCCGAGCCCGTCGGCGTAACGCCCGGCCCATCGGTTGTCGTGCTCCAGGTCAGCGATCGGGCGCTCGGACTGGGCAACCTGCGCGGTCTGGGGGCCGTCGGCCCGTTCCCCGCGGTCGAGCTGCGCGGCGGCCAGCTTGAATGCGTCGTCCGGTTTCAGGTCTGGGGCGCCACCCCGGAGGCGGCGGATGCGCGGATGACGGCTCTGCAGGGCCGTCTCCTCGGCGCCAGAGCGGACCTGTGGGACGCAGGTTTCCTGCAGCTGGACGGCGTCGCCGGTGCCCTTCCGGCAGAGGGCCGTGGGGCCTGGTCACGGACCGCCGACTATCACG
>NZ_CAKKTL010000119.1:4565-9321 GCF_920664355.1 Protofrankia sp. CiP1_Cm_nod2 | reverse complement strand
TCCTGTTCGAATACCAGCTCGCGCCGACCGTGGACGCCGAGAGCCTGATAGCCGTGGTACCCGTCGACACCGGCCAGGAGGTGGCCGGCTCGCTGGTCGAGGAGCGGGCCACGGTCACCGGCGACAGTGTCCGCTGGGATCAGACCGGCGCTGCCGCGCTGGTACTGCGGGGTGGCCGGCGTGGTGTCGGCCACCTGGCGATCGCCGCCTACCTGCCGGCGCCCGTACCCACCGGTGGCGTCCGGCTGCTGCGCACCCATGACGGTGCCACCGGCGCACCGGCCGGGTATCCGACGCTCGCGGCGTTTCTCGCGGCCGTCGCGGACCCGGTGTCCCCGCAGCGTCACGGTGTGTGGGTCTTCCCGTCGCTGGCCGAGTTCGTCGCGGCCTTCGACGAAGCCGGTGACCTGCTGCTCGGCGACTGGGATTCCGACGGCGTGCCGGATGGCTACCAGGTGGGGCAGCTGGCGCTGAACCCGCCCGTACCACTGCCGGACGCCCAGGACCGCCTCGAGGTCTCGCTTGGGACCACGCCCTTCGACCACCCGGCGGTGCTCTACCTGCGGGCCGCACGCGTACCCGGCTGACCAGGGCATTCGGCCGACCCAGTTCGGCTGGCCCAGAAGCCGGCTGGCCCAGAAGCCGGCCGACCCAGAAGGAGGACGGAGCATGGCTGAGATGGTGCTGCCCGGCACCTACATCGATGTGCGGCCGGAGGGGCTGATCGTACCCGCGCGGGTGAGTGTCGGGACGGTCGCCGTCGTCGGCACCGCGCGGAAGGGGGAGCTCAACAAACCCGTCGCGGTGGGTGGTTTCCTTGAGGCCCGGGAGATATTCGGCGCCTACGACCCCTGGGTGGACGGCCGGAGCAACGAGCTGACCCTCGTGCGCGCCATCGAGATCGCTGCCGCGCACGGCGCGACCTCGATCATCGCGGTGCGGGTGTCCGCGGTCGACGGGAACGGCAGTCCCACCGCGGCCGCCGCGGCCCACACGCTCCGGTCGGCTGACGGCGGTGACGGCGTCGTGCTGACGGCGAAGAGCCCGGGAACCTGGAGCGGCGAGCTGGGCGTGCAGGTCGTGGCCGCCGACTCGCCGGCCTTCGTCGGCCCGGAGAAGCACACCGGCGCCACCTCGGTGACGCTGCAGCACACCCCGGTGGGAAACAGCGCCCGCAACCGGGTGCAGCTGTTCACCCCGGCCGACGGCGTCACCCGCTCACTGAGCGTCCTGCGGGACGACACGGCGACTCCGCAGGCGAACGAAGTGAAGATCAATCGTTCTACCGGTGCTCTCACGTTCGCCCAGGGATTCACCCTCAAGGCGGAGGATGTGGTCACCGCGTGGTACGAGGTCGCTCCGGAGGGTGCGAACACGGTCGTGCTGAGCCTGGGCCGTACCGAGGAACGGTATACCGTCGTCAACGGTGACGATCTCGTCACCGATATCGGCTCCTCGGCGTGGGTGGACGCGAGAAAGGGTGGCCAGTCCGGCAAGGCGCTGAAACCCACCGACTATCCGGCCGCCTTCGGCACCGGCACCGGCAACACACCGGGCAGCAACGGCGAAGCCACCGGGACGGGCGACACCGAGTACAAGGCGGCCCTGGACCTGTTGCTCAACGAGGACGCGCACATCATCGTCGGTGCGGGCCGGAGCACGGCGTTCGCCGACGAGCTCGGCGGCCACTGCCAGCTGGCCAGCAGCGACGCCTTCGGGCGGGACCGCATCGCCGTGGTCGGGGCCGAGCTCGGCACCAGCCTGGACGTCCTGCGCGGTCACAACATCGACAGTGACCGGGTCGTCCTCGTCGCCCCCGGCATCACGTTCGGGGACGCCGCCGCCGGCACGGACGTCACGCTGCCCGGGGCGTACGCCGCGGCGGCCGTTGCCGGTCTGCTCGCCAGCTACCCGCCCCACGTCAGCCTGACGAACAAGGCGCTGCCGGTCGGCGATCTCGAGGTGCGCTACACCCGGGCGCAGCTGACCCAGCTCGTCCAGGCCCGGATACTCGCCCTGGAGGCGCGGCAGGGTTTCCGCGTCGTGCAGGGCATCACGACGTCGGGCAACACCGCCTGGAAACAGATCACCACCCGTCGGATCGTCGACTACGCGAAGTTCGGCGTCCGCGCGGCGAGCACGTCCTACATCGGTCTGCTGAACAACGAGCGGGTACGCACGGCGCTGCGGACCACCATCGCCAGTTTCCTCAACGAGATGGTGGACGGCGAGATGCTGATCAGCTATGACCTCGACGTCACGGCCACCCGGGAACAGCAGCGAAAGGGAATCGTCGCGGTGACGCTGATCCTGCGGCCCACCTTCAGCATCGACTTCATCGAGGTCACGATTTTCCTTGAATAAGAGGTTCCTCGGGAAAGCGTTTCCTCGAGTTTCCCAACCCGTCCGGAAGGAGGAGCCGCATGGCACTGGACAAGGTGTACGTCGGCGCCCACGGCACGCTCGGCATCGCGGTGGAGGGCACTCCCGCCCAACAGGCCGACTTCACCGCCGTCAACGACGCCTACAGCTCCGCGGTCGTGGGCCGCGTCACCGACGTGGAGGTGTGCGTACGCACGGAGCTGGAGGAGTTCTACGAGATCGGCGCGCGTGACGTGAGCACGATCTCCCCTGGAAACGTGCACATCAGCGGCGGCATCGGCCGGGCCTACATCAACGGTTCCCTGCTGTTCCTGCTGCTGGGCCGCGGTGCTCTGGAGAAGGACAGGACGAGCATCCAGCCGCGTTTCGTTCTCAACCTCACCCTGCGGAACTCGCACATCCCGGACAACGCGCTGAAGGTGAACGTCTTCGGCGTGAAGTTCGAGACGTGGGGTTTCCGGCTGCCGCAGGAGGGTTTCGTGATGGAGCAGGTCCGGTTCAAGGCGACACGGATCGGCGTCCTCGACAACGAGGCCGGCAAGGACGTGTCCGTGACCTTCCCCGCGCTCCCGGCGTCCTGACAAGGGCACGGCACAAGGGCACGGCCGGACGGTACCCGATGAACGCACAGGCAGGCAGGCGGATGGGCATTCGGTTGCCATTCGACGGATATTCGACGGGCACCCGGAGTGCGTTCCGTGAACGTCCGGACGAGCACACGCTGCGCCTCCGTCGAACTCCGATGGCCGTGCGGTGAGCACGTAGCGAGCACACGGTGAGGATGCGCGATGACGCTGACGGCTGAGGATCTCCTGGTCGGGGCGGACCTGACGCACGACGTCCGGATACCCGCCGCACTGCTGGCGGGCGGTGGGGCCGAGGAGACCGAGGAGGTCGAGGATGTCGAGGCGACGGTCGTGCTGCGGCCACTGACCGTACGGGACCTGCAGCAGATCGGCCGTGCCGGTGAGGACAACGACGACGGCCTGGCTGCCGCGTTGATGATCAGACAGGCCCTCGTTAAGCCCGCCCTCGGGCTCGACCAGATAACGCGGTTGCCGGCGGGCCTGGCCAGGTTCCTGGTCGAGCGGATCAACCAGATCAGCGGCGTCGACACCCCGCGCGACGAGCTGGCCGAGCTGGTCCAGACCCCGCTGGCGCGGGCCTGTTTCGTGCTGGCCAGGGAATTCGGATGGACGCCGGAGGAGGTGAGCGGGATGACGATCGGCCAGATCCTGCTCTACCTCGAGCTGGTCCGCGCCGATGGGGCCAGCCGATGACGGGCGTGCCGATGGCTGGTGCGGTCCCGGGCAGACCGGGACCGGTGATACTCGACCGGCTGTGGTGGTCGAGCCCGGCCCGCCGGGCCGCCACCGTGCTGTCGACCGGCCCGTCGATCGACAGCTGGTCGCGGGCCCTGGCGGCCCCCGCGCGGCGGGCGGCCAGGACGTGTGCGCTCTGGGCGTGGGCTCGGACGCCGGCCGAGCCGCCCCGGCTGCACCGCCAGCCGCTGCTCGGGACGTGCCTGGAGCAGGTGCTGGACGGCGTCGGCCTGAACGACGACGCCACGGGGGAGGAGCGGCCCGCCGGCGCACCGCCACGCCGGGCCCGGCAGCGCCTCCCGTTACCCCGTGGCGCACGCCCAGGAGCCGCGCACCACGCGTCGGCGGACCCGGACGGGGTGAGGACCGGTGGGGCGGACGGCTCGCCATGCCAGCCGGAGCAGCCGCGGTGGCCAAAGCGGCCGGAGCAGCAGCGGCCGGAGCAGCAGGGACAGCCGGTGGACAGCCGGGTTCCGGCGCCGCCGGAGGTACGCCGACAGCCGGCGCGTGCCGACCAGGCCCTGCTGTGCCGGCTCGCCGGGACAGCGGATGCCGACGCCGTGGTCGCACCGGCGCCGGGGAAGGCAGCGCCGGTGACCCTGCCGACCGTGGGGAAGAAGGCACCGCCGACGCGGGCGGGAGGTGCGCCGCACACCCGGTGCCCGCAGCCCGGCACGCCGGCGGCAGCCTTCGAGCCGGCCGTCCGCCGGCTGGCGGGGCGCCTGCGGTATCCCGAGCCGGCTACCCGCGAAGAGGGGCGCCCGGCTGCCGCGGCCCGGCGGCACCGCGCCGTCCCCACGCCGTCCGGCGCCGTCCCCACGTCACCCCGGACCGCCCCGCGGCCGCCTTGCGCACTCCCGCTGTCCGGTCCGGGTGCTCCGCCGGACATCCTGCTGCGCCACCACAACCCCGGCCATGCCCACGGCCCCGGCCGCGCCGGTACCGGTATGCCCCGGCGCGCCGCGGCCCGGCCGGGCGCCACGCTCGGCCGTGACGCCGAGCATCCGGCGGTGACCGGGCCGGAGCGGACCACCGGGCGGCCCGGATCATCT
>NZ_CAKKTL010000119.1:0-4000 GCF_920664355.1 Protofrankia sp. CiP1_Cm_nod2 | reverse complement strand
CCGGGTCCACCGGGTCCGTCGGGTCCGTCGTCCCGCGGCGCCGCCGGCGGGCTCGGCGGCCCTGGCCGGCGGGCGGACGGTCGTACCCAGTGGCTTGCTGACCCCTCCGTCCTGCCTACCGGCCAGGGTGAATGGCCGGACGATGCCGGCGGCCGATCCATGCCGCGATCCATGCCGGGCGTTTCTCGACCCGGGTGGAGCATCGACGGCGCCAGGCAGCGGCGTCCGAACCAGGCGGGCCAACCGGGCCGGCCGAACCAGGCGGATCAGGCGACCGGGTGGGCCGAGGCTCCGGCCGGGCCGGCGGGCTCCGGAACCGGGCCGGTGGGCAGGCCGGGCCCATCGGGCCCATCGAGCCCGCCGATGCCGGCCCCGCACCCGGCGGTGAACGCACCGACGGCGTCGGCCCGGCTGGATCCCGCGCCGGTCATGACGGCGTCGCATCCGGCCCTGGTCGCGTCCGCCGGGCTGCCGGTGATCCCGGTGGCCGGGGCGTCCCTGCGGCGCGGGGCGGAACGCGACGCCACCGGACCGGACCTGCTGGACGACGCGGAGCTGACCCGCCGGATCGCCCGGGTGCTGCAAGACGAGGCCCGCCGGCACGGGATCGAGGTGTGAACCGGTATGAGACCGATGCTGGACGGCCTGGAACTGCCGCACGTGCAGGAGATCGGCACCTACGACCGGCGCGTGCTCGCCGAGCACCAGGCGCCGGGAGGCGACGGCAGCCAGCTGCAGGACCTGGGCCGGCGGCCGACCCGGGTGGCGCTGTGGGGGGTGGCGACCGGTACCGAGGCGGCGGGGTTCATCGACGAGCTGCAGCAGAGGTTCCGCTCGGGCTCGGCGCTCCCTTTCGTCGCCGACATCACCACCGACGCCAGGATCGACAAGGTTGTGATCGACGACCTGCAGCTCCAGGAGCTCGGCGGCCGTCCGGAACGCACGGCCTTCGTCCTGAGCCTGCGCCAGTTCCTCGAGCCCGCCGAGCCCGCCGGCCCGGCGACGGCGGCCCCCGACGTCCTCGGTGACGCCACCGAGCTGATGGACCGGCTGGTGGACGGGCTGGCCCTCGGCCAGGCATTCGTCACCGGCCTGGAGAAGTTCGTCGAAACCCTGTCGCCGTTCGTCGAGCGGATCAGCACGCTCAATGAGCTCCTCACGAGGTGAACTCCCGACCGGAGGTGAGAATCCCGACCGCAGACGAGTTCTCGGCCGCACATGAACCACCGCACATGAACCACCGGACGTGAGAATCCGGACCGAGCACGAGCTCCCGACAGATACGGACTCCCAGCGGAGGCGGCACGGTGGCCACCAACCTGTTTGATGACCTGAAGAAAGCTCTACAGGACCTGAAGGACTTCCTCAACGCGCACAAGGGTCCGGTCCAACAGGCGGTGCACGCGCTGAAGGCGGTCGGCCTGCCGATCGGGGACCTGCTCACCCAGCTGAGCGGCCTGCTGGCCAGACTTCAGACGGAAATCAAGAATCTCGACGTCTCCGGGGTTCCCGGGCTCAGCGACATCTCGGCGTTCACCGGCGGCGTGCGGTCGGTGCTCGACGCGGCGAAGAAGCTGCTGCCCGGCGACGCCGACGCCATCGGCGAAGTGGAGCGGATTGTCGACGTGGTCAGCAGCCTGCCGTCGCTGGACCAGGTGAAGACGGAGATCATCGAGCTGATCGACACCATTACCGGCATCCTCGGCGAAATCAACAGGTGAGCCTGACCGGTATCAACGCGCAACCGGTGTCAACACGCAAACGAGCGGGAGGGATCGCGGTGGCGGTGAAGCCGATGCTCGGCGACCTCGAGCTGCAGCTGGTCGACGAGATCGAGTCCGACCAGGACCGGGTGCTCGAGGATCACCCGGTACCCGGGCTGGAGGGCGATTTCACCGCGGATGCCGGCCGTCGCAACACCACGGTCACGCTCACCGGGGCCATCGCCGGCGAAGAGGCCGCCAAGGATCTCGCGGCGCTGCGCGAGAAGTTCCTGACCGCCAGCCCCGTCCCGTTCGCGGCGGACATCGCCACCGCCACCCGGGTGCAGGACGTCCTGGTCGAGGAGATGGGTGTGCGGGCGCTGGCCGGCAAGCCCGAGCTGTACGAGTACGCCTTCACCCTGCGTGAGTTCGCCCCCGCGCCCGCGGTGCCGACACAGCCGCCGCCGGTGATACCGCCGCCGCCGATCCCGCCACAGGTGGGTGTGCTGGAGGTCGAGGTCGTCGTGGCGGGCCGGCCGGACTTCGACATGAGCGCGGTCACCGTGACCGTCGCCGGCACCCGGGCCGACGGCGGCGCGCTGGACCGCAGCCTCACCACCCGCACCGGCAACGTGTGGACCGAGACCACCTTCCCGCCCGGCACCTACACCGCCCGCGCCACGGTCACCGCCCCGCCGTCCCTGCAGGGCGAGGCCGCCGCGGTCGTCCGGCCGGGCGCGCTGACCCACGTGACGATCGTCCTGCGTCCGGCCCCGCTGCTCGCGGCCACCTTCGTCGTCCACTTCCACTTCGACAACGCGTTCGTCGAGCCGTGCATGCGCACGGTGCTCTCGCAGGTGGTGGCCTACGCCCGGGCACACCCCGACGAGCGGCTGCTCGTCGTCGGCCACACGGACCTCACCGGCCCACCCGGATACAACCAGTCGCTGTCCGAGCGCCGGGCCCGCGCGGTGTTCGCCATGCTGACGGCCGGCAACGACCAGGCGGCGGCCGACGCGGCCCGGCAGGAGTGGAACCAGCTGCGCAAACCGCATCCGGCCGGAACCGTGCGAACCCTCGCCGACGGCTGGGGACGCCGCGAGCAGCAGTGGATCCTCCAGGACCTCGGCCGCTACCAGGGCAACATCGACTACCGGGACGACGCCGGCACCGTGACGCCGCCGCCGGAGAACGCCGAGCTGACCCGGCAGGCGGTACGGCGCTTCCAGTCCGACCGGGGGCTGCCGCAGTCCGGCACGGTGGACGAGGCCACCTGGGCCGCGCTGATCGACGCCTACCTGGCCCGCGACCCGCTGTCGGTGAGCCCGGCCCGGCTGCTGCCGAACGCGTCCACCGGCTGCGACGGCGGCCCGCTGAAATGGCTGGGCTGCGGCGAGAGCGACCCGGTGGACGACACCCCGAAGGCCGAACGGCGCAACCGCCGGGTGGAACTGCTTTTCGTCCGGGCCGACCGTCTGCCCGCCGCCGTGCGCCAGCCGGACACCTTCGACCTTCCCGCGCCGGGGGCGGTGAGCCCGAGATGGTGCCTGAACCCGGCCAGGACGGTCAACCGCACCTGCTTCGTCCGCCCGTACCCCCACCCGCAGAACCCGCGGCCGGGCTCCGGGGACCCGGACCCCGCACCCAAGGAGATCTGCACGGCTCCGGACGCCGAGCGTTTCTCCCGCCGGCCGGCCGAGCCGGGCAACGTCCAGGTGAGCGTCCACATCCACTTCGAGGACGGCACCCCGCTGCCGGACACGCCGTTCGTGCTGATCGCTCCGGACGGAAGAATCATGACCGGTGAGCACCGCGAGCGGACGGACGCTCTGCGCGGTTGGCCGACCGCGCGCCGCACAGGGCCCGATGGCCGCTGCGCGTTCGCCGATCCCGCCGGAATCGGCGTCTACACCCTCGAGGTCCGGGCACCGGTGGTCGTCCGGCGTAAGGGCGAGCCGCTGTCCGCGGCAAAGGGCAACGTCGTCTGCGCCAGGCTGGCGGACCCGGCGTCGGTGCTCGAGGCCGTCGTCACCAGCCGGGCCGCCGCGGCCGTCCGCCCCGGCATCAGCGCACCGGCGGCGGTCGTCGTCCGCAGGCCGGGCTGCAACCCGCGCCGGCAGCGAATCCGGCTCGGCGTCGACACCGCCTTCACCGGCTCCGGGACGTTCACCCGCTCCGGCGACGCCGTCCGCTTCTTCGACGCCGCCGTCGCCGGCACCGAGCTGGCCTTCGACGGCACCGACAACGTCTTCACCGCCGCGCGGCTGCTCGCCGGCGCCGAGGTCTTCGCCGAGGGC
>NZ_CAKKTL010000118.1:1954-15813 GCF_920664355.1 Protofrankia sp. CiP1_Cm_nod2 | reverse complement strand
CCGCGAGCTCGGGGCGGTCCACCGCCAGTGGCACCGGGATGCCGCCCCGGCCGAGCGCGGCCAACGCCCGGCCCGCGGCCCGCGACACCGCGGCCCGCACCGGCGGCAGCGCGCCAAGACCACCGACGGTGAGCACATCCAGCCCGTCGCCGGACGCTCGAGGCGAACCGCCGCCACTCTTCCCCGGCCCATCGGGAGCGCCGGGAACCGGGGGGACGCTGTCGAGCAGGTCGGCGCGGCGGGTCAGCAGGGCGACCACGGCATCCTCGATCGTTTCCATGACCGGATCGAGGCAGCCGGTCACATCCGCGGCGGACAGCCGGTAGCCAGCGCCGAACCGGTAGGCACCCGCGTCCCGCCAGCGTGGCTGCTCGGCCGCGGCGGCGAGCACCCGCACGGCCCGCTCCTGGCCGCGGGCAAGATCCTCGGCGAAGACGCGGAGCAGCCGCGCGGCCACGGTGTCCGTGGGCTCCCGGCCGTGGACGCGGGTGTAGGCCAGCCGCACCGCCGCGGCCGCGAAGGCCGACCCCGCGGCACCGGCGCGGGTCTCGGCGTCCAGCAGCCGGACCGCACGCTCCTGCGTCTCGCACAAGGCGGCCTGCACCCGGTCAGCGCCGACATCGCAGACGAGCAGCAGCCGGCCCGGCCGCGGCGCCCCGCCCACGGCAGGGCCGGCCGGGCCCGTCACAGCCGGCCCCGCTCCTGCCACTTCCTGTTCTGTATCTAATACGTTCGGTGCCGTCGTGGGCAGGCTGTCAAGGCCGGGGGCACGGTCGGCGACCGACCAGGCCGCGGCGCAGAGCGGTGCGCTGACCAGGGCGCGCACCGGCAGCCCGAGGTCGTCGGCGAGCAGGCGACGCAGCCCGTCCCGGGCGCCCTTCCCCTCGGACGTGCGCTGCCAGCGCTCCGGCACGGCGACGACCATCTGACGCGTGGCCGAGACACCCCGGCCATGGCCGGACGCCCCGCCCCGGGCCCCGGACCCGTCCAGGGCTGTGCTCCCGTCCAGGACAGTGCTCCCGTCCAGGACAGTGACCCCGTCCAGGACAGCGGTGAGGAAGGCACGCGCGGCCCGCGCCGGGCCGCGGGGTGACCGCCAGCCGTGCTGCCTCCAATAGGCCTCCGGCGTCCCGAGCAGGTCCAGGAAGCCGGTGAGCGCTCCGATATCGTGCCCGACGGCGTCGCGGCCGGCCAGGCTGTCCGGGGCGGAGGTGCTGTCGAAGGCAGCGCGTCCGACGAGCACCCGCGGCCCCGCCCAGGCGACAGCGGTCGCGACCGGCGCGTCACTTACGGGATCGAACGGCGGCAGGTGGCCCGCGTCATCACAGACAGCGATCCTGGTGCAGACGGACCCCAGGTCAAGGCCGACATGTCCCGCGCTTCCGCTCACGGTGACTTCCGCCATAGAAGAAGTTCGGATCCGGGCGAGACGTTCTCGCGCGCTTCCTCCACCGGCCCGGATCCGCCGAGCGCCGGGATGTCCTTCGACCCGGCCCGGGTGAGCGCCCCCTTGTGGGCACCCGGCGCGTTGTGGGCACCCGAGGCGGAAAACCACCGGAAGTACCCGGCGGCCTGGCCCCAGCCGTCGGGGAGACGGGCGAGGAGAGCTGGCAGCAGCGCTGTGCCGTCCTGTAGGTCCAGGCGGCGGGCGAGCTGTAGCAGCGCCCGCAGCCCGTCCGGAGACCTGGCCGGATCCGGTATGTCGGCGGGAGTCCGCGCCTCGATCAGAAGCGTCCGGAACGGGTCGAGTATCCGCGGCGGGTCGCCGATGCTGTCCATCCGGTCGAGCCAGTGCCGCAGCCCTTCGACCGAGCCGGCCCGCATCTCCTGGATGGCGACCTCCAGGGGGGCCCGGTCCGCGCGGCGCAGCCCGCGGTCGACCTCGGGCCAGCGGCGCTCGCCGGCCGGCGACCACCCGTCGGCGCAGAACTCACGGGCCAACGCGACAGCCCCGGCCTGGACCCGGCGAAACCGGGCGGCGCCCTTCGGCTTCCGGCCCAGCAGCCCGCCGAGCACCCGGTCCAGCCGGCCCTGCTCGCGCAGCCGCCGCGCGTAGGAGCGGGTGTCCTCCACATCGAGCAGAGAACCATCGGCGAGCAGGGCCTCAAGTGTCCTGATGTCGTCGTCGTCCCCGCCGGAATTCCCGGCGAGAACGTCGTCCACCCGGCTCGACCACTTCTCCATGGCCGTCTCGGGCTCCCGTACCGGCTCGAACAGCATGTTCTCGAACATCATGGAGACCCGGAAGCGCTCATCCGGTATGTCCAGATTCAAGGGAGCGCTGTCCCGGGCAAGTACGTGGACGATGTCGCGGGTCTCGTGGAACAGGGTCCGCAGCAGCAGGAGACGGCGGTAGTAGGCCCGGGCGAGACCCGACCGTAGCGGCGGAATTCCGGGCAGGTTCCGCCACTCCACCACATGTCGGCCCGACCCGGCCGCGCCATCACCGAAAGCGATACGAAAACGCTCGATCCGATCGCCGTACGCCCAGGTGCAGGCGCTCAGCGATGAACACATCCCTATCGGCAGGAGCGCCAGGACGGTGTCGAGAAAAGCCAGCCGCAGCCGCAGCGGCACGGACGGCACCGGAGGCGCGGACGGCACCGGGAACACTGGTGTGGCAATGGTCACCGGCCCGTCGAGCAGGAGCGCCGCGGTGGCCGCGACCGCACCGAAGCCGAACGTGTCGATAGCGTCGGCGATGGCCGTCGACGTCGGCGCCGCCATGCGCAGCAATTTCTGCGGAGCATCCGGCGTGCGCATCCCGCCCTGCGCCGCCTGATAGAACCTGGCTATTCTGGGACGAGCCCTGACAAATTCTTCGTGGGACGCATAACAACACCACAAGAATTCACCCCGGCCAAGCCGGCCGGCAGGGGCGTGGAAGGCAACGGCCACGTTTTTCATGACATCGCCGAAGAAGGAGACCTCCCCCAGCGTCAGGGCACCACCCGTCGGCGGCGCGGGCCGGTAGTGGGCTGCCAGCCAGGCCATATCGCGGACATCCCGCCGATCGGGATGATCAGCAATCATCCATTGCACCTCGAGGCCGACCTGAGCGCCCTCGGGCAGGCTGTCGGTCACCGCCTGCCCGCCGTCACCGCCACGGCGCAGCAGCCCCAGCCGGCGTCTGGACCGGCTCTGCGCCGTCTTCAGCAGCCGCTTGCGCACGCCGCTGTCGATCTCGATGTCGGGCCGCTCGAGGAAGCTGGCCCACTCGTCCCGCCGCCGCACGTCGAACCGCTGGCTCGCGGCCGTGAGCCAGTCCTCGAACACCGGCAGCACCTGGTCGAACCGCCCCCGCCGGAGGGCCCGCTCCAGCAGCACCTGCACCCCCGGGTCACCGGCCCCGTCCGGCCCGCTGAGAGCGGCGATGTCGTCAGCGCCGATCATCTGCCGGAACGAGGAGGTCTCCAACGCGCGCAGGACCCGCAGCACATTCCTGGACGCCGGATGGTCGGCGGCCTCCAGCCAGCCCAGCAGCCCCAGCAGGGTGCGCCCGCCCGACGGGGCAGGCGCGTCCCACCCATCGGCCGGCAGCTCACGCTTCATCTGCCTGACCAGCAGATGGATCGTGTACGCGCGGTCGGCCGCCAGCCGGTCCCGGACCATCCGCCAGCCGTCCGCGTCGTCCCGATGATCGAGTGTGGAGTCGACCACGAGATCGCGTATCTCCCGCCCGACCTCATCGGCGCCGCCGTGCAGCAGCAGGAAGTCAGCAAGAATCTCCGGGAGGCAGCGCAGCCGCTCTGCCATACCCACCAGCGCCGTGAGCAGCCGGCTGTCGGCGTCCACCTCGACAAGCTGCCGACAGCGCTCGAGCAGCGCCGGCAGCGCCGCCGGGACCCAGTGCTTCCTGACCAGCTCGATGTCGGTGGCGATCGCTCCGCCCGCACCGAAGCCGCCGGTCCCCAGCAGGAAGACCTTCAGCAGCTCGGCCGCCAGATAGTCGACAGGAGGCAGCGAACGAAAGTGCTCCCGTATGCTCTCGGCAAGGGCCTCCGGCGGGGCGGACGCATCTTCCTCGGGCGTCTCTTCCGTGAGCGCATCCCGCTCTGTGGCCAGCGAAGACGGCGAATTCCCCCGGGTCTGGCCGAGCAGTATCTTTCGCTCCGCCACGGCGAGTGCCTCGACAATTTTGTCCGGCTGGTTGAAACTGTATGGCTTCTCGTCCTCGGAGAGCCAGCGCAGAACGGCGTCGGTTCCCCACCCGTCACGCAGCCGTTTCAGGTTCACGGCATAAACACGGCTGGGGCTGTGGTCGCGGCCGGCAGCGTCATCATGGCCGTCGACGACGGCGTTGACATCCCGTGGGTCATCCGGATCGATCTGCCCGGCGCCGTCCCGCAGATACTGGGTGAACGCCAGCCGGATCCGGTGGCTGGTCCGGTTGTCCACCCAGGTGCCCGCGGACAGCGTGGCCCGGACGCCCGCGGGCAGCAGTGCGGCCACCTCGTCGAAGAAGGCTATCCGCTCCTCAAGCGAATACCTTGGCGACACGTAACCAGGAGTGAGCGTGACCGGCCCACGGAGCAGCGCCGCGGCCACGGCCCCCACGGCCGCGGCCGTCCGCGGATCCAGCAGCCGCTCCCGGACACTCGAGACCTCTTCGTCACGTGACCGAGCCGACACGATGAGCGGCTCGTCGTCGTGCTCGGGGAAGGGCCGCTCCTCAACCGCCCGGTACAGGGCCAGGTAGCTGCCGAAACACCGTTCGAAGTCGTCCAGCGGCAGGCAGAAGAAACGTGTCGGGACGATCGGGCGGCCGGCCGCGTCCACCGGCACCGTCGGCTCCCGCGGCCACTCGCGGATCGCGGCCCCCACATACCGGACGGTGGCGGCCGTGGCAAAGGTGAACGTCACCCACGGCAGCGCGTCCGCTCCCTCCCGCTGTTCCTCCCCAACAGGCGACCTGGGTGATCCGGGTGAGAAGTGATTGACCATCTTGGCCATGCTCCCCGGGCGGAGCCGGCCGGTGGAGCCGGATCGTAGCAGGCTGTAGTCTTCCCGCTGGCCGGGAGCTTTACCGATCAGTGCCCAGTCGAGAGCGACCTCGCTCATCGGTACCCGTCCGCCCTGCGGATCCGGTTCGCCAGCCCCACCAGCGGCTCAAGGACATTCATCGGCTGCGGCCGGGCCCGAATACGGAACTGGCCCCGCTCGCTGACGACGTTGGCATAGTCAGCGGGGTCGAACCGGCCGTTCGGCCCGATGTAGAAACCGATCGAGGAGGTCGCGTGGAAGCTGATACGGTCCAGGTAGAAATTCGACAGGATGCTGTCACGAATGTGCTGAGCGGAGTTGTCGGGCCGTTCCTGGCAGAGCATGCTGAAATACCGGCGTGCGACTTTCTGTTCGATTCTCGGCCGGCCGGGTTTCTCCGCCAGCACCGCGAGGTCACGAGGTGTCATCGCCCGGCCGAGCACCCGGGGATCGTCGAACTTCGTGATACAGACCGCAAGGTGGTGGGGCAGCCGGTTGCCGACCAGCTTCCCGTTGGTGAACGTCCTGCTCACCACCTCGTCGAGCATCTGGTTGAAATACTGGAAACCGTTGCCGTCATCCTCCTCCCGGATCGGGTCGAACAGATAGATGATTCCGTCGCAGGTGACCAGGTGCTCCACGAGCTGCTCCTTGGCGACCTCGTCACGCGTGCCCAGGCCCGGCTCGCCGCGCACCTCATCGAAGTCGAGCTCGTCCACGTCCGCGTTCTCGCCCTTGTCGTCGCGCGTCCACTGGTCCTCGAACAGCCGGCCGGAAACATCCAAAAACTCGAGAGCGAATTCTATATGACTTTCGTTCGCATGGTTCTGCCCGAGAAACGACCAGCTCAGCCGGGTGTTGGTGCCGACCTGGGTACCCGCCGGAAACATACGTTTGACGGCGAGTACGTTCGCGAGCTCGGACAGCACGGACACCGCGCCCGCATCCTTGCTCGTGACCCTCCAACTGGCCCGGCTGCGTGCCTGTTCGGCGGCGAGCTTCAAAGCGCCCAGATACGTCGTCTTCCCGCTGTATGTCGCGCCCCACAGACCGATGCGCATGTCAAAGCGCGGCCGGTCGAATGCCGGCTGGTCCACCCGCGGGCTTACCATGCGGCACCGCCGGAAGCCACGCTGCCGGTGCCGGCACCCGGCCGGGCCGCGCTGGAGGGCTCGGTGGCCGGGCCCAGCAGCGGCACCGGCAGCGTGCGCTCGCCGTACCCGGCGAGCAGCCCCAGCGCCGAGGCCAGCCCGGCGGCGGACACCCCGTCCAGGGTGAACAGCCCGTCCGCGCCCAGCTGGCGCCATGCCTCATCGGCCCGCGCCCGCGCGGACCCGCCGGCGCGGGCCGGGTCGACCTCGGGCATACCCCGGATGGCCACCCTGCGCATACTGTCCCGTACGACCAGTTGATCCATCTCCGTCCTCCAGTCGTGACGGGCCGGGCAGGGCACCGTGAGGTCGTCGTGCTGCCGCACCGGATGCGGCGGCCGGGCACCGATCGTGACAAGACAGTGAGCGGCGCCGTCGCGCCACCACCGCGTCCCCGCCGACTCGTTCAGGACACGCAGGGCATCCTCGACAGGGGCGGCGAAATCGTAGCGTGGCTCACTCGGCCGCCATCCGTACAGGGCCGTCAGCACACCCGCCGCCGCCATCGGCGCCGCCAACCGCACCACCGGCCGCTGCGACCCGCGCCAGTCGAGCAGGTTGTGATCGTCATAGCCGATCAGGCCGACCATCACCGCAGCCGGCTCCGGATGCTCCTCCCCGACCAGCGTGAGCAGGTCCACGACCACCTGGAAACGGGCCGCCACCGCCTCCGGCGTACCGCCGAGCTCGAGCGCGAAGACCACGTCGACCTGCTCGGCGCCGAACTCGGCGGGGACCTCGTTCAACACGCCCGGCCAGGTCCTGCCGCCACCGCGCAGATCCGCCGGATGCAGGAAGCGCACCCGGCCGGGCCCGTCGAGCGCGACCCGGACCCGCACGGGCGTGCCGGGCTGCGGCGCGCACCGCGCCAGGGCCACCGGACGCCACTGCCGCGGGTCGTCCCCCACCGGGGCGACGACCGCCAGCGCCAGCTCGTCCGAACGGGTCGGCGGCGCCAGCACCGTGACCTCGGACTCCGGCGCCAGCTCCGGCTCGGCCGGCACCACCGTGTCGGCTTCGAACAGCGGATGCGTCACCAGACGTACCCGTCGGGTGACATGATCGACCTCGGCGAGGGCGAGTGCATAACCATGCCGCAGCGGCGCCCGCCGCAGCATCTCGTCCAGAGTGCCGCTCACGACGGCGACCGGTTGCTGGCCGTCGGCCAGACCGGCGTGGACGAGGCTGTCCACGAGTGCCTGGAGCGCGTCGTCCACCATCGGCCAGCCAGCGACCTGCCGGACCAGCGGCACCACGCTGGACGGGCCGATCGTCGCGAGCACGTCGTGCAGCGGCTGGAGAGCCGCCGGCCAGCCTTTATAACCCACGGTCACGATCGGGTCCACCCGGCCGCCGCCGTGAGCCCCGATCCCGCCGGCCAGCCGCAGCCACTGGCTGTCCGGTTCCGACGGCAGCCCCGGGAGCAGATCCGACCAGTTCCATGTCCGCTGCGGCCCGAGCCGCTGGGGGACACCCAGATCGTCGGCGCCGACGCCGGTCACCGCGACCGCGTCCGGTGTCAGTTCGACGACAGCCGCCTGCCTGATCTCGCCGCTGACGATCCGGTTCAGCAGCCGCCCGACGACCACGCCGGCCGGCGCCACGGTGGGCGCCTCACCCACCTCGCGCCGGGCGGCGTCGATCTCACCCGGCGCCGGCGGGCCGCCGCGGACCACAGCCACCAGCCGGCCGGCCAGCCCCGGATCGCCGTCACCGAGCGCGTCGACGACCCGGGCCACGGCCCGCAGGTCGAACCGGCGGCGTGCCGCCGCCAGCCGGGCACCGAACTCCCGCTCGAGACCGGCAGTGATCCCGCCCAGGACGTAACCGCCACGCAGGAGCCAGCCGCACCCCCGGCACCGCGCCGCCGCCCCGCACGGCAGCGCGCAGACCGGGCAGCATCCCGCTGCCACCGGCCCATCACGGCTGTCGTCAGACCCCGGCACAAGCCCACTCACCTGGGAGGCCCGGCGGGCACGTCATCGGGCAGGAACGTGGTCAGCGCGTCCCGGCCGGCCCCGTCCGGCAGGCTCAGCGTGCGTTCGGCCAGCCGCGCCTCCATCCGGTCCAGCAGGGTGCGCACCGCGCGCCCGTTACCGAAGTCGTCCAGCCGGGCGGAACGGGCCGCCCGCAGCCAGCCGGACGCCCGCGCCCCAGCCGCTGGTGACAGGGTGTACCCGGCGTCCGACGCCATCCTCCGCAGGATCTCCGCCAGCTCCTCGACGGTGTAGCCGGGGAACTCCACCCGCTCGGTGAACCGCGAGCTCAGCCCCTCGTTGCGGGCGAGGAAGGCGTCCATCGCGGCCGGGTAGCCGGCGGCGATGACGACCAGCCGGCCACGGAGGTTCTCCATGGCCGGGACCAGGGTGTCGACCGCCTCCTGACCGAAGTCGTTCTCGCCGCCCCGGGCCAGGCTGTACGCCTCATCGATGAACAGCACCCCGTCCAGCGCCTCCTGGATGCGTTCCTCCGTCCTCGACGCGGTCTGACCGACATAACCGGCGACCAGACGTTCCCGGGTGACCTCGACCACATGTCCCCGGCCCAACAGCCCGAGGGAGTGCAGCATCCGGCCGAGCAGCCGGGCAACCGTGGTCTTGCCGGTGCCCGGCGGGCCGACGAAGAGCAGATGCGGGGCGAGCACACCGTCCGATCCCAGCCGCTGCCGGTGCCGCAGCCTGGCGACCAGCCCCCGCAGCACGTCCTTCACCGCGCCCATGCCGACCAGCGTGTCGAACTCGGCCAGCACCTCCTCCACCCGGGGAACGGCCCGACGCAGATACACCCGGTAACGCTCAGGGATATCCGCGGGCCGCAGCGGCTCGGTCAGCACGGTTTCGGCCGACGCGGCGTCCAGCCGGGCCACCCCGCCAGCGGGGAACACCCGCTGCGACCACTCGTCCCGCAGCTCCGCGGCCAGCTCACGCATGGTCCGGGCATTGCCGAACGACCCGTCGCGGACCCGGTGCAGACCGGTGACGGCCTGCCGGAGCTCGTCGGCCAGCTCCGGCGTCCAGGCGAGTTCCGCCCGGGTGAGCTCGCCGAGCAGGATGGCCAGCAGCTCGTCGGGGGAGAAATCGGGGAAGTCCACGACGTTCGCCGCCGGGAACCGGCTGCGCAGGCCGGGATTCGAGCCGAGGAAGTCGGTCATCCGCACCGGATAACCGGCTACGATCACTACCAGGCGGTCCCGGTCGTTCTCCATCCGGGTGAGCAGCGCGTCGATCGCCTCCTGGCCGAACCCGCCGGCCTGCTCGGTCAGCCGGTACGCCTCGTCGATGAACAACACCCCGTCCAGCGCCTCGTCGACCAGCCGGTTGGTGTTGATCGCGGTCTGGCCGACGAACCCGGCCACCAGGTCGGACACTTCCGCGGAGACGAGATGGCCGCGGCGCAGCACGCCGAGATCCTGGTAGATCTCACCGACGAGCCGGGCGACCGTGGTCTTGCCGGTGCCCGGATTACCGGTGAAGACCAGATGCAGCGCCTGGGCCTCGGCGCGGCCGGCCCGCCCGGCCGCACGGCGGGCGTCCTCCAGCGCCATCCGCCTGGCCAGCCTGCGCAGATGCTCCTTGACCGGCGCGAGCCCGGTCAGCTCGTCCAGCCGCTCCCAGGCATCGCGGCCGTCCGGCATGGCCGTGGTGAGCTCGCCACGGGCCCGCAGCTCCCGCGCGCTGAGCGGGATGCCGGCCCGCGCGAGCCCGGTCAGGCTGTGCAGCCAGCGCCGGGCACCGAGCGCGCCCTCTCCCGCCATCGCCGCGGCCAGCCGCGGGATCTCCGCCCAGTCGGCGACACACAGCCCGTGACGCAGCCGGACCAGGTGGACCAGGCGTTCCAGCTCGGCCGCGGTGGGCTCCCCGACCTGCGCGCAGGCCCGTCCCGACCGCCGCTGTGACTGGTCGTCGAGGAACTCGGCCAGGGTCGAGTAGCCGCCGAGCCCGCGGACCTCCTCGACGACCCGGTCCCAGCCGCGGTGGTGGAACAGCAGCAGGCAGACGTTGCCCGTGCGCGGGCCGGTGATCCACCTGCCGAGCGCCTCGGAGAACGCACGGCGCTCGCCGACATGGGCGAGGAACTGGTCCGCCCGTACCACGGCCACGGCCGTGCGGACCTCGTCCTGGGTCATGTAGTGCTCAAGCATCTGGATGAGGAACGTGTCACGCATCCCCGTCCGGCGGCGCGGCGCGCTCACCGCCGCCGCCGGCCGCGCCTCGTAGTCGGCGGCGGCACCTGATAGCGGCCCGTCACTATCCGCGACTCCACTCACCGACGCCGGGGAGCGTAGCTGCATCCGCCGCCCCTGCGGCCCGGAGAAGTACCGCATCCCACCGGCCCGGCCTGCCCCAGCGGCCGACGCCGGTCCGTCCGACGCCGATCCGTCCGACGCCGGTCCGTCCGGCGCCGGCCCGTCCGGCGCGGGCCCGTCCGGCGTCCGCGCGGGCCTCGGGTGCCGGCGGCCGGAACGTGCCCGGTTGGTGTAGCCCGCCGAGTCCGCGTCGCGGAAGTACAGGGAGTCACGAGCCGAGCAGAAGGCGACCCGGTCGAAGCCCCCGGCTCGCAGTTCCTCCCACAACGCCTCCTCGATGCCGCGCTCCTGGTAGTCACGGCTGACGAAGACGTCGTCCGTCCCGATGCCGTACAGCACGAACACGGCGTCGCCGCCGGGCCGCACCGCCTCGGCGAGCCGCTCAACCGTCGCGGCCACCGGCGGATCCGTCCGCCCGGACGCGTCCGACCGGGCGGACGGGCCCGGTCTCTCAGTTGGCACCGGCTTTCTACCCGCTCCGTTTGCCGAGGCCCGCGCCGGCCGGCCGGCCCTGGGGAGCGTCCGTGCCGGCCTGGGGCGCCGCCCTGCGGATCGACTCGATGTCGCGGTAGCGGGCGTCGGGCTCACCGCCCGCCGGCTGGGGAACGCCCGTGTCCAGGCCGTGCTCCCGCAGGGCGGCGGCGAGCTCGCGGGCCCGAGCCTCGCGGATCTCCTCGGATCCGGTGTCCCGGTCGTAGGAGAGCACCTTCAGCTCGCATGCGGCCGGACCGGCCGTCGACGGCGAGACGTCGACCACGACCTCCCCGCCGTCCGGGTGCTCGACCTTCGCGAAGAATGCGTTGCGGTAGTCCTCACCGCCGTAGGTGGCGTCCGCCAGGCTGAAGCCGTTGTCGACCAGGGTCCGCACGACGATGTCGGCGATGTTGGCGCGTAACTGCGACCCGAGCTGGGCCAAGCCGGCCTCCTCGACGATCTCGGCAAGCCGTCGCTCGAAGGCGGGAGCGCGCTGGTCCACCAGCTCCCGCATGGTGTCGGTGCTGGGCGGGGACGCCTCGTCCACGAGAAGACCGAGCGTGGCCGCGACCTCGGCGCGTAACCGCGACAGCGCGCCGTTGGACCAGTAGTCGACTTCGAGCGGGACGTCGGGCAGCTCCTCCCCGTCGGCGTCGACGGCGGCCCGGTCGGCGTTGTGCTCGATCAGCCCCTGGACGACCAGCAGCGCGTCCCGGGCCGCGGCCCGCAGCAGGTGCCACTCCCGGTCGGCCCACTCCAGCTCCACCCGCAGGTCGGACAGCCCGTGATACGCCCGCTGCGCACCGGCCAACGCGGCTTCGCCCAGACCGGCGTCGAGGACGTCCCCGACCGCGGCGAGGTCACGTTCGAGAGCCTCCAGCCGGCCGGGCGCGTAGCGGTCGAACGGGAGGGTCTCCCGGATGAGATCGCGGACGGCATGAGCGTCCCGGACCCAGCGGCTGGCCGCCTCGACCGCCCGCTTCCGGTCCGCGGCGAGCTCGGCGAGGCCACCGCGCAGCTCGCTGACATCCCGTTCCCGCCGGCGACGTTCCTGGGCGACGGCGGAACGCAACGCACGTTCCCGTTCCGCCAGTGCCTTCCGGGCCTCGTCGCGCACCTGGGTGGCCGTGCTGTCGAGGCTGTCGAACATCTGCCGGGCCTGCTCGTCGAGCCGCCGGTTGACCTCGCTCTCCAGCTCTCTGGCCCGGGAGCTGAGCTGGTCGATCGTCCGTTCGGCGCTGCGCTGCCTGCGCTGGATCTCGTCAGCGGCCTGCTGGGCGTCCCGGCGGGCCTGCTCCCGGACGCCTTCGATCACCTGGGGCAGGTCCGACTGGACGTCGCGTAACCGGGCCGCGGCCCGCTGGGCCCGACGCCACTCGGACTCCTCGATGCGGACGAAGGCCGTCTTCCGGCCGCTCATCAGGTGTCCGCCTTCCCCTGTGCCGGGCCGCCGGCCCAGCCAGCCTGATCAGCCCGGCCGCGCTGATCGGTCCGCCCGGTCCGGACCGGGCGTTGACCGGGGATGTGACGGGCCTGCTCCGACGAGATGTTCCAGGCTCGTGCCGCCGCCTCGTCCAGCGCCGCCAGCAGCCCGCTCGCGGGTATCCCGACCATGAGCACCTCACCGTCGGCAATCATGATCTCGGTGGTTCGCAGGCGGCCCTCGAAGTCGTAGCCGCCCCCGCGCAGCCGGCCGGTCAGGTGGTGGATCCGCTGGTTGCCGCTGCCGCGCAGGCCACGGTTGTCATCCCGGCTCGCCACATAGCGCCCGTCGATCAATACGTCGACCTGTGCGAGCAGATCGGCGACGCCCGCGTTCGGCGGGCTGTGGCGCAACCGCTCCAGGCGGTACCCGGTGAAGCAGATGAGGGAGAGGTCCTGTTCGGGCCGTAACGCCCGGGCGTGGCGGGCAAGTTCCGCGAGGCCGGCCGCCTGGCTCATGGGCTCCCCGCCGGAGAAGGTCAGCCCGGTCAGCCCGGGCACCGAACACAGCTCGGCCGCGAGCTCCGCCGGCGCGACCAGCCGGGCGGGACGGTCGGGAATCCACTCCGGCGCCACACAGCCCGCGCAGCGGAACGGGCAGCCCTGCACCCACACCGCCGCCCGCGGGCCGGGCCCGAGGGCGTGGGTGAGCCGGCAGGTAGCCGCGACGTTGAGAAAGACGCCCGGGCCGCCCGGGCAGGCGCTCATGTCGGCCATTCCCAGGCGGTCGGATCATCGGCGTCGGGGAAGTCCGTGGGCTGCTGTCCGTTCGGGCGGGCGGTGCCGATCCGCGGGCCGAACCCGCCGCCCGTCCGGGGCACCCAGGTCTCCTCTTCATCCTGGTCGTGCGACCGCGCGCCGTCGTGGCCGGGGCCGGCGGGCCGCTGGCCGGCGGCATGTCTGTCGGCGGCATGTCTGTCGGCGGCCTCCCGCCTCGGGGCGTCCGGATCCCACCATGGCTGGACGTCGTCCCGCGTCGGCCTCGGGATGTCGTCCACGGGCGGCCGGTCCGTCGCCTCGTCCAGCTCCGCCACTTCCTCCGCAAAGGAAGGATGCCGTGCGCGCGGCGCCTGCCCGTCGTCCGCCCTGCCATCCACCGCGGCTGGCGCATGAGGCGGCCGTCCCGGCTCCTGCGGGCGCGTCGGCTTCTCCAGTCGCACCGGCTGCGTCGGCGGTACTGGCAACGTCGGCCGCTCCAAAGGCGTCGCTCTCCGCGGATCCTGCGGCCGCGTCGGCTGGAGCCCAGGTGACGCGGGCCTGTCCCCGGCATCGACCGTAGGAAGATCGTCCTGAAGGTGATGGCTCTGCTCAGGCCACGGCTGTCTGTCGTAGCGCGGTCCCGCGCCGGGTACCCGCGGGCCTCCCGGAGGCTGCGCCGACCTGGGCCTGGCCCAGGTCGTCTCGTCCTCCGGATCGACCGGTTGACCGGCCGGCCGATCAGCCGGGCCGTGGTCGTCCCGGTA
>NZ_CAKKTL010000118.1:0-1566 GCF_920664355.1 Protofrankia sp. CiP1_Cm_nod2 | reverse complement strand
GTCGTCCCGGTTATCCGCCCGGTACCGCTCCGGGGATGGCTGGTCACGGGTGGGCGATGCCGGGAAGTCGCTCGGGTAGGGGAAGTCGGCGGCCCTGCCGGAGGGCCGGGTGTTCGGGGCCGGCCGCGGGCCGGCGACAAGATAGCTGCCGAGATCCGCCTCGATACGCCGCAGCTCGTCTTCCCGCCATTTGTCGAGAAGTCTCTCGGCGACGTCGGCCTGAGCCCGGACGGTTCTCTGGACCGTCCGTTCGATCTCCGCCGCCTTGGCCTCACGTGCGGCGTTGACCTCCAGGGATGCCTCCATCTGCCACTCGCGGCCCTGCATCTTCTCGATCTGCAGCCGGCTGCGTTCCTCGATCTCGACAAACTGTTCGTAGAGCGTCGGCGGCCCCAGCGACATCAGGAACTTGACGAAGACCGGCAGGCACTCGATCGAGGTGATGAAAAGGAGCAGCAGGAGATGGGCCCAGCCGAGGGCGGGCCGCTCGGAGGTCAGCCGGTCGAGGGCCTCGATGCGGATGAGCATGCCGGTGTCGTCGCTGTTCTTGGCGTTGAACGCGGCGGTGTCCGCGGCACGGGCTTTCACGAGGCCGTCGAGCTGGGCGTTGACCGTGCTCAGCTCCGACTGGGCGTTGGCGAGCGTGGACGTGCGCGAGGCGTTCTGGTTCGTCTGCGCCACGTTGATGGCCCGGTCGAGCTGGCCCTGGAGTCTGTCGAGGTCGGCCTTGGCACTGTCCCGGATCGCGACTTTCTCGTTGTAGGCGATGCCGGCGCCGGGCCGGCCGCTGCCGCAGTCCGGCCGTCCTTCCTTCTCGCAGACCACGGCCTGCTCGGCCGCGTCGTATTTTTCTCGGGCGGCGTCGACCTGCGGCTGCAGGCGGGCCACCTCGGGATCCTTGCTGACGTCCGCGACGGCGCCGCCGGAGGCGACGGTCGCCTGTAACTGGGCCTGCCGGGCCCTGAGGTCGTTTATCTGCCTGGCGCGTTCGTCGTTCTGCATGTCGCGGTCGAACTGGTCGGCGCTCTCACGGTGCATGGTGGCCAGCTCGGCTTCTATCTCGGGCTCGAAGATGCGCAGCACCAGCGGCGTCGAGATGACCAGGCCGATAAGCACCGCCAGCAGCAGCCGCGGAAGCGCGATGACCAGGTTCTGGTACCAGTGCTCCCGACGTTGCACGGAGGCCACCAGCCACCGGTCGAGGCCCATGATCGCAAGACCCCACGCCCCGCCGACGAGAACGCAGGTGGCGATCGGCAGGCTCAGCCCCATGTGCAGGGCGAACGCGCAGGATGACGCAGCCATGAGCGACGTGGTCAGCACCGCGCTGCCGATACCGACGTACTTCGCCCGGTCGGTCGGGCAGCGGTCCAGGATCTGGGGGTTCGCCCCGGACAGCCAGATGAGAAGTCGTCTCACGACAGGCGCTCCCGCCCCCACAGCCTTGCGGCCATCCGCCCCCACACACCCTCTCGGCCTCGGTCAGGACCATGCCCGCCGGACTTACGGAACCTCACCCGACCCGCCGGAGGGGACGGGAACCACCAGTGCCCAGCCCGGCCGAAC
>NZ_CAKKTL010000117.1:15538-16709 GCF_920664355.1 Protofrankia sp. CiP1_Cm_nod2 | reverse complement strand
GTCCACCTGGGCGCGCGCGACTGCTCGTTGCAGCGCCGGCACCAGAAGCTCGTGGAGGAGACCCCCGCGCCGCGGCTGCCCGCGCGGACCGTGGAGCGGATGTGCGAGGCGGCCGTCCAGGGGGCGCGGGCGGCCGGGTACGTGGGAGCGGGCACGTTCGAGTTCCTGGTGGACGGCGACGGCCGGTTCTACTTCATGGAGGTCAACTGCCGCCTCCAGGTGGAGCACCCGGTCACCGAGATGGTCACCGGGACGGACCTGGTCCGCGAGCAGCTGCGGGTCGCCGCCGGTGAGCCGCTCGGCTTCGGGCAGGCCGACGTCGTCCCGCGCGGGGTGGCGATCGAGTGCCGGATCAACGCCGAGGACCCGGCGGCCGGCTTCGTGCCCACCCCGGGGGTGGTCAGCGAGTTCGCGCTGCCCGGTGGCCCGTTCGTCCGCGTCGACACCCACGTCTTCGCCGGCTACCAGGTCCCCGCGCTGTACGACTCGCTGCTGGCCAAGCTCGTCGTCTGGGCGCCCGACCGGGAGCAGGCACTGGCGCGGATGGACCGGGCGCTCGACGAGCTGCGGCTGCGTGGCCCGCACGTGGTGACCACCGCCGCGTTCCTGCGCGGTGTCCTCGACCACCCCCGCTTCCGCCGGGCCGAGCACGACACCTCGCTCATCAACGAGCTGACGGGCTGAGGCCGGCCATGACCCCTGACCCCCACGGCGGCTGCCCACGGCGGCTCGTGGACGCATCCAGGGAGGAGACCCGGTGAACGCGCTCTGGGCCGCGGTGAGCACCAACGCCCGTCCTCGGACGGCGCTGCACCTGCCGTCCGAGGGACGGTCCGTACCCGTCACGCGCCTGCTGGCCGACGCCGAGCGGACGGCGACGCTGATCGCCGGCCAGCGGCGCGTCGGCATCCTGATGGCCAACGGCGAGCCCTGGCTGCGCGGGCTGCTCGCCTGCTTCCGGACCGGGGCCGCCGCGGTGCCCGTCGCGCTGCCCGTGGCGTTCGGGGGCGGCGAGGGCTACCAGCGGCACCTGCGCCGCGTCGTCGAGGACGCCGGGCTGACGGCCCTGCTGGTGGACGAGCAGAGCGCGCGCCTGCTCAGCCGGCTCGCGGCACCGCCGGGCGCCCGGCTGGTCGACATCACGCGGGTGCCCGACCCGGCCGGGCCGGCT
>NZ_CAKKTL010000117.1:11262-15181 GCF_920664355.1 Protofrankia sp. CiP1_Cm_nod2 | reverse complement strand
GATGAGAACTCCGTCGACGAGAACCCGGCCGACGAGTTCGCGGTGATCCAGTACACGTCCGGGAGCACCTCGGCACCCAAGGGTGTCGCGCTGACCGCCGACAACGTCCTGGCCGGCCTGGCCGCCATCGACGGCGGCCTGGGCCTGACCGACGCCGACGAGATCGGCATCTGGTCGCCGCTGTTCCACGACATGAGCCTGTTCGGCACGCTCGCGCACCTGGCCAGGGGGTGCTCGGTCCATCTCTGGCGCACCACCGACTTCATCCGCGACACCCGTGGCTGGCTGGCCGCCGCGGCGGCGTCCGGCGCCACCGTGCTGCCCATGCCCAACTTCGCCTACCAGCGCCTGGTCGACACGGTCGAGGCCGACGGGGTTCCCGACGGGCTCGACCTGTCCGGCTGGCGGCTGGCCTGCAACGGCTCCGAGCCCGTGCAGTGGTCGACGCTGGAGGCGTTCAACCGGGTGTTCGGCCCCTGCGGGTTCCGGCCCGAGGCGATGCTGCCGTCCTACGGCATGGCCGAGGCCACGCTCGTCATCAGCCTGGCGGCGCTGGCGGAGCGGCCGTGGCACCTCAGCGTCGACCGGTTCGCCCTCGCGCCGGGCGACCGGGCCGTCCATGTCACCCCGGGTGCCGCGTGCGCCCGCCAGGTCGTCTCCTGCGGCACGGCGGCGCCGGGCATCGCCGTCCGGGTCGACGCCCCGGCCCCCGGGCGGGTCGGCGAGATACAGGTCCGCGGCGCGGCCGTGATGGGCGGCTACCTCGGGCTGCCCGCCGAGCGGCAGCCCTTCACCGCCGACGGCTGGCTGCGTACCGGCGACCTCGGCTTCGAGGCCGAGGACGAGCTGTTCGTGGTCGGACGCCTGAAGGACATGGCGGTCATCCGCGGCCAGAACTACTACGCCGAGGACGTCGAACAGATCGCGCGTCGCGTCCAGGGCTTCGACGTCCGGGTCTGCGCCGCCCTGCAGGCCGGGGACGGCGACGTCGAGCACATCGCGGTGTTGGTCGAGACGCCGCTCGCAGGCGCGGCGGCCACCGTCCTGGTGAACGCCGTCGAGGCGGCCATCGCCGCCGAGCTCGGCCCCGCGGTGGCGTCCGTGCATCCCGTGCCCGTCCGCTCCATCCCGCGCACCAGCTCCGGCAAGGTGCGCCGCCACGCCGCCAGGGCCCTCTACCGGAGCACGGCAGAGGCCACCGGAAAGCCGTAAGGGCTACCAGAAGACCCGTGAAGGACGCCTCATGAGTACGCGGACCGTCGAGGACGCGGTGGCCACCGCCCTGGCCAACCGGCTGCAGATGGACAAGGCCGACATCGACCTCGATCTCCCCATGCACCTGCTGCCGAGGATCGAGTCGGTGGTGATCCTCAGCGTGGTGGTGGATCTTGAGGATGTTCTGGGGGTGACGATCCCCGACGACGTCCCGTTCGAGGCGGTCACCGCACGTGACCTCGCCGCGCTCGTCCAGGAGCTCATGTGACTCGTCAGGGGCCTCGGGTGAGCCGCCGCTTCGAGCCGACCCCGCCGGATCTGGCGGTCTTCGACACCACCCTCGCCGACGCGGCCACCGTGCTGCGCACCGACGAGGCCGGGGTCGCCGCCCTCGGCCTGCGGCAGGTCGACGGCCTGCTCGACTACACCGACGTCGCCAACGCGGGGCTGCACTCGGGCACCGGCGCCACCGTGCCCGAGCTGGCCAGGCGGCTGCTCATGCGGTTCGTGGCGGCCGAGCCCGACGACTGGTTCGCCCCCGCGGACTGGACGGTCGCGGTACACCGGGCGGCCAGCGACGAGACCTTCCATGTGGCGGTCCCGGACCTGGGCGCCGAGGGCGTCGAACTCCTGGCCGACGGCCCGACCGGCAGCCCGACCGGCAGCCCGACCGGCAGCCCGACCGGCAGCCCGACCGGCAGCCCGACCGGCAGCTCGGCCGACAGCTCGGCCGACAGCCCGACCGACAGCCCGACCGACGGCCCGGCCGACGGCCCGACCAGCAGCTCGGCCGACGGCCCGACCGGCGGCTCGACCGGTGGCCCGGCCGGTGGCCTGCCGCTGCCGATCGTCACCGAAGGTCATCAGAGCAGTCCGTACCAGGTGCGCGTCCGGCTCACCGGCGAGTACTACGACGTCACCGACCGCCGGATCCGCGCGGCGTTCGACGACGTCCTCGACGCCCTGGACACCGGCGCGGTGCGTTACCAGGCGATCGCCGAACCGCTGCGCGCCGACCACCGGCGGTCCTGGGAGCTGGGCGTCGCCGACTGCGTCGTGGCGGGGCGGGTCCTCGCCGACCGGCTGCGGGCCGAGGGGTTCCGGGCGCGGGCCCGCCGCGGCTTCCTGCTCGGTCTCGTCGGCAACGACCACGGCTGGTGCGAGGTCCACCTCGACGGCCGGTGGCGCGCACTGGACCCGGTGTTCGCCCACCTCGCGGCCGAGCACGGCCGTGACGGCGGGGGGCAGTTCCGGGCGGCCTGCCGGGGCAGCCGGTTCAACCGTCTGCTGCCGTGCGCCGTGGCCGAGTCCGCCGCGCTGTTCCTGCGGCCGGCCGGCACGCCCGCCCCGGCGTGGGCCTTCGGCGCCGTGTCCGCACGCCTGCACCAGCTTCACCGGTTGCGTCGGCGCGCCGCCGTCACCTGAGCCCCGAAGAGCCCCGAAGAGCCCTGGAAAGAGCTGAAGAGAGCGGTCATGAAGTCAGACGCGACGGCGGAGTCAGCCGGCAACCGGGCGCCGGCCGGCAACCGGGCGCCGGCCGGCAGCTGGGCCGTCCCGCTCGGCGGGGACGCGCTGTTCACCTGGGACTACGACGCCGGCGCCGAGCAGATGCTGAGCCTGTACTCCCGTGGCAAGCAGCGCCAGTGGGACGCCGAGACGCGGCTGGACTGGGACCATGACGTCGACCCGGACAACCCGCTCGGCCTGCCCGACACGTTCATCTGGATCGCCGGCACGCCGCTGTGGGAGCGTCTGCCGGAGGCGGAGCGGATCACCGTCCGCCGGCACCTGGCGGGCTGGCTCTACTCCCAGTTCCTGCACGGCGAGCAGGGCGCGCTGGTGTGCGCGGCGAAGGTCGTCCAGACCGTGCCGGACATCGCCTCGAAGTTCTACGCCGCCACCCAGGTGATGGACGAGGCCAGGCACGTCGAGGCGTACCAGCGCATGCTGCATGACAAGATCAAGGTGCACTACCCGATCTCCGCCGGGCTGCGCGGCCTGCTTGAGACGACCATCGGTGACAGCCGCTGGGACATCACCTACCTCGGCATGCAGGTGATGATCGAGGGTCTGGCGCTGGCGTCGTTCAGCATCCAGCGGGACCGGATGCGCGACCCGCTGGCGCGGGCGCTCAACGCCTACGTGCTGCAGGACGAGGCGCGCCACGTCGCGTTCGGGCGGCTGGCCCTGCGTGACTACTACAGCCAGCTCAGCACCGCAGAGCTGCGTGAACGCGAGGATTTCGCGGTCGAGGCGTGCTGGGTGCTCAGGGACCGGTTCGCCGGCGAGGACATGTGGCGCAACCTCGACTACGGCGCCGACGAGTGCGTCGCGCTGGCCAACCGCTCACCCGGCCAGCGCGAGTTCCGCCGCCGGCTGTTCACCCGGATCGTCCCGACGTTGAAGGACATCAACCTGTTCGGGCCCAGGATGCGGGAAGCCCTGCGCGAGCTGGGCGTTCTCGGGTTCAGCCGGGTCGACGGAGCCGAGACCTCCGCCGAGGACGAGCGGATCGCCGACGACATCGCCGCGCTGGAGCTTGCCGTCCGGCAGCGGGAGGTGTCCGCGGCCGTGGCCCGCGGCGCCGGATCCGACGACGCCGGCAAGGACGACGCCGGCAAGGACGAGGAACGACCGAAATGACAGAACACACCGAACCGGCCGCGTCCACCGAACTGGCTGAACCAGCCGAAACAAGTAAGAA
>NZ_CAKKTL010000117.1:9225-10740 GCF_920664355.1 Protofrankia sp. CiP1_Cm_nod2 | reverse complement strand
GAAACAGGCGCATTGGCCAGAACAGGTGAACCGGGCGAAATGACGGAGGCCACCGACCCGTACGTCCTGTCCACCGAAGCCGGCGCGCGGCTGTTGGCGGGCACGCCGTGGCGGCGGATCGCGGTGCTTGGCGACAGCATCTCGGCCGGCATCCGCGAGGCCGTTCCCGGTTACCAGGACCTGTCCTGGGTGGACCGGATCAGCGCCGTGCTGCGCCGCGTCCACCCCGACCTCGACGAGATCCGGCTGGCCAGGCGCGATCTGACGCTCACCGAGATCCGCCGGACGCAGCTGCGGCCGGCCCTGGACTTCCGGCCCGACCTGCTGTTCCTCTCCGGCGGCGGCAACGACTTCATCAGGCCGGGGTTCGACCCGGCCACCGTGCGCGCCGAGCTGACCGAGATCGTCTCCAGGGTCCGGGCGACCGGCGCCGACGTCCTCACCGTCGGGATGCTCGACATCGGCCAGGCGGGCATCGTCCCCGCGAAACAGGCGATGATGATCAGCAGGGCGACCAGGATCGTCGCCCGGATCACGCGGGAGGTCGCCCAGGAACACGGCGCGATCTTCGTCTCGCTCACCGACCATCCGCTCCGCGCCGACCCCGGCATCTACTGCGGCGACGGGCTGCACCTCAACTGCCGCGGCCAGGCGTTCGAGGCCGCCGAGAAGACGCGCGCGCTCGCCGCCCACCTGGCCGCGAGGAGCGAAGCCGCATGACGGACCTGACGACGTCGCTGCCGCGGGGCCCGTTCGAGTGCGGCCCGGCCGCGTTCGCCGAGGCGGCCGCGGCGGTGGCCGGGCCGCCGGCCGCGCTGTACCGCCGGCTGCTGGTCGAGCAGGAGTCCGAGGCGACGCTGGTAGCCGCCCGCCGGGTGCTCGCAGCCTTCCTGCCGGACGGCACCGGCCCGGACGAGGGCGCGGATCCGGCCGGACGCCCGGACAGCCAGCCGGACAGGAGCCGGGCCGGGCAGCCGGACGAGCGCGCGGCGGCCAGGCGTCCGGACGGGTGGGCGGACGGGCCACTGGACGAGGAGCTGCTGTTCGCCGAGCTGGCCGATGCCCGGGCCGCGATCGTGCGGACCGCCGCGCGGCTGCGCGCCGGCCCGGCCGGGACCGTGGCCACCGTGCTGCGGCAGCGTGCCCCGCTCGCGCTGATCGAGGGCTGCTGGCTCGACACCGTGTCGCAGCCGGCTACCCAGCCCGCCGTGATCGTCAACCGGCTGGGCGCCGAGCGGCTGGAGCTGCTCGGGGACGGCGTGGCCGAGCGCACCCTGGCCGCCCGGCGCCGCCAGCTGCTGGCGGAGCACGGCGTGGAGCTCCCCGACCCGCTGGCCACCGACTTCCTGACCGCGGCACAGGCCCGGCCGCTCACCGTGATGACGGCCGTCTTCTATCTGGCGCTGTCCCGGCTGCCGGCCAGTTTCCTGCCCGAGGTGGTCGGCGCGCACTGCGCCTTCCGGGCGCTGGGCACCGACGCCGCGCTGCTCGGGCCGTCCGGCCCGGCCGGACTCG
>NZ_CAKKTL010000117.1:0-8957 GCF_920664355.1 Protofrankia sp. CiP1_Cm_nod2 | reverse complement strand
GGACGGTGCGGACGGTGCGGACGGTGCGGACGGCCGCGGGTACGACCCGGTGCCGCTGCTGGCGGAGTACCTGGCGCTCACCGCTTCTCACCCACCGGGCCGGCCGACCGGGCGCGGCTGCTTGCGGCGGTCCGGCTCGTCGTGCGGCTGGAGAGCGCGCATGTGGCGATGCTCGACGAGCTCGCACGCTGGCACCAGAGCCTGTCGCCGGACGCCGAGGTGGCACTGATCGTCGCCAGGCACGCGCCGTACGCCGGCCGCCAGCACCACCGGGTGCGGATCTCCGGCGTCCCCCTGGACGGCCTGCTCGCCGGCCCGGCGTTCGACGCCGCCGTGTTCGTCCGCCAGCTCCGATCCTCCAGCTACCTCAGGCCACTGCCGACCGGCAGCTGCCCCCTGACCAGGGCGATCAGGTTCGGCGGGCCAATGTTCGGGATCTTCGACGCCGCCGAGGCGCGCACGCTCGAGCGGTGGGCGGCCGCCGTCGCCGCGGGTGAGCCGCCCGGCGCCGACCTGGCCGCCTGCACCGCCGGCGACGATGACGCCGCCGCCTGGCAGCGCGCGCTCGCGTCCGCCGATCCCGGCGACATCGTCGTCGCCGTGCCTCCGGCGCTCGACGAACGCCAGTTCCTGTACCGGCTGGTCAACGTCGAGCGGTTCCCTGGCGTGCTGGCCGCCGCCCACACCCGCGTCGAGCAGGTGCTCGCCCAGGCCGAGGGGATGTTCGAGCTGGGAGCCGCCGGCCGCCACACCGACGCCACCTGGTTCGACTACAGCCCCGCCGCGCTGCGGGAGCGGGTGGAGAGCATCTACTGGACGAAGCTCGTCGGACCCTACCGGCCGCTGGTCGACATCCCGCCCCGGGCAGAGGTGATCAACGGCCAGAAGCGGTTCGCGCTGGGCAACCTCGTCGACGGAGCCTGCACGCACCGGGTCGGCAACACCGGCCGCTTCCACCGCCCCAGCGATGGGCCGCTGTTCGCCCTCTACGCCGACGAGATGGGCCGCGGCGACGTCGCCCGCAACCACCTCACGCTGATCAACCAGGCCCTGGCCAGCATGGGCATCCACCTGCCGCACCTGCGCTCGGAGGAGTTCCGCACCCAGACCGAGCTGCCCGGCCCGACCTACCCGTACGCGACCTACCAGCTCGGCCTGGCGCTGCTCCCGGACTCCCGCTACGAGGAGATCCTCGGCTACCACCTGGGTGTCGAGATGTTCGGCCTCGGCGAGCTGCGGCTGCACGAGACGCAGAAGATGCGCCGTCACGGCTTCGACACCGCCTACGAGGACGTGCACCTGTCCATCGACAACATCTCGGCCGGCCACACCCGCCAGGCGACCGACCTGATCGTCGCCTACCTCGACCACGTCGGACGCACCGGCGGCCCGGCCGCCGTCGAACGGGCCTGGCGCCGGGTGTGGCGCGGCTACGCCTCGTTCGCGTTCTTCGTCGAGCCGCACCTGGCCAGACGCCTGCTGGCGCGGCGGGCCGCCGCATGAGCTCCGACACGAGGATGGCGCGCCGGTGAGCACCCTGGACCCGCGGCTGCTGGCACTGCCGTTCTACGAGCGGCCGCACCGCGAGCTGGCCGAGGCGCTCGGCCGGTTCTGCGACACCCACGCCGGGCTGGCGGCGGCGGCCCGCACCGGCGCGCCGGAGAAGTACGCCGCCCGCGTGCTGCGCGCGCTGGGGGACGCGGGCCTGCTGACACCCGTCGACCTGCGCGCCCTGTGCCTGACCAGGGAGGCCCTGGCCTACACCGAGGACCTGCTCGACTTCGCGTTCTCGATCCAGGAGCTGGCCGCCTGGCCGATCCGGCGCCACGGCACCGACGAGCAGAAGCGGCGCTGGCTGCCCGGCATGGCCCGCGGCGAGCTGGCCGGCGCGTTCGCGCTCTCGGAGGAGCAGGCCGGCTCGGACGTCGCCGCGCTCGCCCTGCGCGCCGTCCCGGACGGGGACGGCGCGGGGTACGTCCTGGACGGGCACAAGACGTGGATCGCCGGCGCCGCGGGCGCCGACGTCTTCTGCGTGGTGGCCCGCACCGGCGACGGCCCGGCCGCGCTGGGCCTGACCGCGCTGCTCGTCCCGGCCGGCACACCGGGCCTGCGGATCGAACCGATCGACATGCTGGCCGAACGCGATATCGCCCGGCTGGAGTTCGACGGCTGCCGGGTCGCGGCCGACGCCGTCCTGGGCGGCCGCGGCGGCGGGTTCGTCGTGGCCATGGAGCTGCTCGAACGCTTCCGCCTCACCGTCGGCGCGGCGGCGCTCGGCTTCGCCCGCCGGGCCGCCGACGCCGCCCTGGCCAGGGCCCGGGGGCGGGCCGCGTACGGCGGGCGGCTGTTCGACCTGCCGACGGTGAAGGCCGGCCTCGCCGACGTCGAGGTGCGGCTGAACGCCGCCGCGCTGCTGGTGGCCAGGGCCGCCTGGGAGGCCGACCGCGGCACCCCGCCGGCCCGGCACGCCAGCATCGCGAAGCTGTACGCCACCGAGGCCGCCCAGCAGGTCGTGGACGCGGCCGTGCAGGTGTTCGGCGCCGCCGGGCTGGTGCGCGACAGCCTGCCGGAGCGGCTGTACCGGCAGATCCGGTCGCTGCGGATCTACGAGGGCGCCTCCGAGGTGCAGCGGCTCGCCATCGCCGACGCCCTGCCGCCGGCCCCGTCGCATGTTCCCCGGGCGGACGCGGGCCCGTCCGCCGAAGACGCCGAAGACGCTGAAAGCGAGTTCTGCTCATGAGGAGTGAGTCCGCGGCGCGGTACCGCTGTGTCGGGATCGGGGCCGGACCGGCCAACCTGAGCCTGGCGGCCCTGCTGCACGGCGACCCGGAGACACCGAACCTGGTCATCGACAGGAAGGCCGCGTTCAGCTGGCACGACGACCAGCTCATCCCCGGGGCGGCCCTGCAGGTGTCGCTGTTCAAGGACCTGGTCAGCCTGTCCGACCCGACCAGTCCGTTCTCGTTCATGGCGTATCTGCACGACCGTGGGCGGATCTACCACTACCTCAACGCGCAGTTCGACAGCGTCCCCCGCGAGGAGTTCCGCAACTACCTGGGCTGGGCCAGCAGCCGCAACGAGAACGTCGTGTTCGGCGAGGAGGCGCGGTCCGTCGACTTCGCCGGCGACACGTTCGCCGTGCGGACCGACCGGCGCACCCTGCTCGCCGACAACGTGGTGGTCGGCGTCGGCACCGCCCCGTGGGTGCCGGCGTTCGCCCGTCCGCACCTGGGCGGCACCCAGTTCCATGTCAGCGAGTTCCGGTCGAGGGCCGTCGGCCTGCGCGACCGGCGGGTGGCGGTGATCGGCGGCGGCCAGTCCGGCGCCGAGGCGTTCCTCGACCTGATCTCCCGGCCGGACGGCGAGCTGCCGCACCGGGTGTCGTGGCTGTCCCGCCGGCGCAACTACTTCCCGCTCGACGACTCGCCGTTCACCAACGAGTTCTACATGCCCTGCCACTCTGACTACTTCGCCGAGCTTGGCCCGAGCGTGCGGGCCGAGGTCAACAGCCAGCAGGTGCTGACCAGCGACGGCATCTCCGAGGCCACCGCCCGGGAGATCTACCAGCGGATCTACGTCCACCGGTTCATCACCGGCGCCCCGCAGCTGACCGGGCTCTACCCCAACCGTGAGGTGGTCAGCGTCGAGCCGTGCTCGCCGGAGGGCTGGAGCATCTCCGTCCGGCACAACGACCCGGCCAGCTGCCTGGAGATCTTCGAAGCGGACATGATCATCTGGGCGACCGGCTTCCGGCCGGCCCGGATGGACTTCCTGGCACCTCTTCAGCCGCGCCTGGAGCGGGAGGACGACGAGTACCGGGTGGACGCCGACTTCGCCGCCCGCTGGGACGGCCCACCCGACCGGAACCTGTTCCTGCAGAACGCCGCCCGCGGGCAGCGCGGTCTGGCCGACCCCAACCTCAGCCTCAACGCCTGGCGCAGCCAGCGCATCGCCGACCGGATCCGCGGCGTCCGCGGCAGGGAGCAGCACCCGGCGTTCATCGAATGGTCGCCCAAGACAGGAGCCCCCTGATGGGCCGAAGGGCGTGCGATCATGGCGAAGCCGCGCGCCCGGAGGCTGCTCTTCCAGAGATGCTGACCATGGACGCCGGGGCCGGGGCCGGGGCCGGGGCCGGGGCCGGGGCCGGGGCTGAGGCTGGGGACGCTGACGCCGACGTTGTCGTGGTCGGGGCCGGCGTGGTCGGCTGCCTGGTGGCCACCGAGGTGCTGGCCCGCGCGCCGCGGCGGCGGGTTGTGGTGGTCGACAGGGGGCTGGCCGGCGGGGGAGCGTCCCGGTTCTCCGCCGGGCTGCACTTCCCGCGCGGGGCCACCCCGCGGGTGCGGGCGATGGCCGCCTACAGCCAGCGCTGGTACGCCGGCCTGCGCCAACGCGACCCTCGGGTGCCGATCCACCCGGTGGGCATGACCGTGATCAGCGCGGACGATGCCGCCGTCCGGGAGCACTACCTTCCCGAGGCGCGGCTGCGCCCGCTTCCCGGGCCGCTTCCCGAGGCGCTTCCCGAGGTTCGGCCGCGCCCGGCCGAGCGGGGCTGGGACGGCGACGGCGCCCACCACGCCGACGTCGCGGCGCTCACCGAACTGCTGGCCGCCCGGCTGCGCGGCCGCGCGGCGTTCCGGGAGGGCAGCGCGGTCACCGCCGTGCGGTCCGCCCCGGCCGGCGTCGTCCTCACGCTGGGCACCGGCGCCCGGCTCACCGCCGGCCGTGTCGTGCTGGCGCCGGGCCCCTGGCTGCCCTGGCCGGAGCTGCTCGCCCCGCTCGGCGTCCGGATCAAGAAGGTCGTCGCCCTGCACGTCGAACGCCCCGTCACCCCGCGTGACCGCGTGACCGTCTTCCACGACGAGGATGCCTTCCTGCTGCCGCTGGCGCACCGCGGCCACTGGCTGTTCAGCTACACCTCGCCCGACTGGGACGTCACCCCGGACGCGCTGACCGGCGGGCTGTCCGCCGACGACCTCGACCGCGGCCGGGCGGTCCTGGCGCGCCACGCCCCGGGGTTCGCCCCGTACTGCGTCTCCGGCCGTGTGTTCTGCGACGCCTACAGCCCCGACCGCGCGCCGATCGTGCGCCCGGTCACCGCCGACGGCCGGGTGCTGTTCGCCGGCGCGGCGGGCGGCTCCGGCTACCGGCTGGCCCCCGCGATCGCCGCCGCGGCCGCCGACCTGCTCGACGGGCTCGACGGGAAGGACACCATATGATCATCGACCGTTCTGCCGACGCCGTGTTCTCCGCGGCGTTCGGGATCGACATGAGCGCGGTCGACGGGCTGGGCACCGGCGCGGCCTGGGGCCGCATCGCGCCGGGCGGCGCCGCGGCGCACCAGCGGCACGACGAGACCGAGCTGCTGGTCATCGTCGCCGGCCGCGGCGAGCTCGTCGTGGGAGCCGCGCACCACCCGGTCGCCGCGGGCACCGTCGCCCTGCTCGAGCCGTTCGAGGACCACGTGGTGGCGAACACCGGGGAGCAGGACCTGGTCTTCCTCACCCAGTACTGGCGCGACGGCGCCCGCGCGGTCTCCTCGGCGGCCCCGGTGGCCAGCGAGCACGGCGACCGTCCGGTGTTCGTCTTCTCCACACCGCCCACCCCCAACGGCGACCTGCACCTCGGCCACCTCGCCGGCCCGTACCTGGGCGCCGACGCCTACGTCCGGTTCCAGCGGATGAACGGTGCCAGTGCCTGGCACCTGACCGGCAGCGACGACTTCCAGTCCTACGTGGCCGACCGCGCCCGCCGGGAGGGCTGGTCGAGCGCCGAGGTGGCCGCGCACTACAGCGCCGAGATCGCGGAAACCCTGCGGCTGATGGACATCCCGCTCGACCAGTACACCGTCACGAACGCCGACCCCGGCTACGTCCCCGCGCTGACGGACTTCTTCACCAGGCTGGTCGGCGCCGAGGCGGTCACCTCGACCGACGGGCCCGCGCTGTTCGACCCGGAGACCGGCCAGTACCTCTACGAGGCCGACGTCCACGGCGGCTGCCCGGGGTGCGGCGAGGCCACCGCCGGCAACATCTGCGAGCTGTGCGGCGAGCCGAACACCGTGGTCGACCTGGCCGGCCCCGTCGCCGGGCCCTCCGGCGGGGCGCCCGTCGCCGGTACGGCCCGCCGCTACGTGCTGCCGTTGCACGAGCACGCCGACGCGGTGCTCGACCACCAGCGCCGCGGCCGCGTCCCGGCCCGGCTGCGGGAGCTCGCCGCCCGGCTGTTCCGCCGGGAGCGGATCGACCTCCCGGTCAGCCATCCCAGTGACTGGGGTATCACCCCACGTGAGACGGACGGCGCCGGCCAGGTGATCTGGGCCTGGCCGGAGATGGCCTTCGGCTTCCTGCACGGCATCCAGCGGCTCGGCGAGCGCCTCGGCCGCGACTGGACGGCCGCCAGGCCGGCCGACGACTGGAAGATCGTCCACTTCTTCGGCTACGACAACAGCTTCTACCACGCGATCCTCTACCCGGCGCTCTACCGGCTCGCCCTGCCCGGCTGGACACCGGACATCGACTACCACGTCAACGAGTTCCTCCTCTACGACGGCCGGAAGTTCTCCACCAGCCGCCGGCACGCCGTCTGGGGCAAGCAGATCCTCGACGCCGACAGTGTGGACGCCGTGCGCTACTTCCTCGCCCGCAACCGTCCCGAGGTGGAGCGGACGAACTTCACGCTCGACGCCTACGAGCACACGCTCACCGCCACCCTGATCGGCACCTGGCAGGCCTGGCTGCACGACCTCGGCGAGCGCGTGGCCGACCACCACGGCGGGGTGGCCCCCGACGCCGGCAACTGGACGCCCGAGCACGCCGGGTTCCTCGGCCAGCTCGCCGCCCGGCTCGGCGCGCTGGCCGCCAGCCTGCGCCCCGGCGGGTTCTCGCTCAACCAGGCCACCGCCGAGCTGGACGCCCTGGTCACCGACACGGTCCGGTTCAGCCGTCGGGAACGCGCGCTGGCACAGGCCGGCGGCATGCCGGACGAGGTGCGCACGGCCACGGCGCTGGAGCTGGCCGCCGCCTGGCTGCTCGCGCACGCGGCCACGCCGGTGATGCCGCGTTTCGCCGCCCGGCTGGCCGAAGCCCTCGGCCAGCCGGCGCCGCGGCAGTGGCCTGCCACGGTCGAGCTGGTCCCGCCGGGTAGCAAGATCACACTTGCTCGGGTCACCTTCTTCCACCCGCCCCGGCCGCTCGGCCCGCTCGGCCCGCTCGGTGCGGCCCACGCGGCCGGACACCCGTCGGACGCCTCGCGGACCCAGCCCAGCGGGAGACCTGCATGATCAACGAACTTCTGGCGTCCACGCCGAACCGTGGGACGCTGCACGTCACCAGGCTGGCCGGCACCCGCGAGATCCCGCTCGCCGAGGTCTGGCGGCTGTCCGGCCTGGTCGCGGCCGGGCTGCGCGCCCGCGGCCTCGGCGCGGGCGACCGGATCGGCATCCTTGCCGCCAACAGCCTCGAGTGGGTGGTGCTCGACCTGGCGGCCCTGCGCCTGAAGGTCGTCACCGCCGGCCTGGAACCGGGCAAGTTCACCCCCACCGGCGAGCTGATGGAGCGCTACAGCCTCTCCCTGCTGTTCACCGACCGTCCGTGCGGCATCCCCGGCGTCGAACAGCTCACGACCCTGCTCGACGACCTGCCCGGCCTGCCCGGCACGGCTGGCGCGGCCCCGCCGCCACCGGTCAGGTACGCCCCCGACGAGATCACCACGATCAAGTTCACCTCGGGGAGCACCGGCACGCCCAAGGGCCTCGGCGCCACCGCCGGCAGCATCGACAGCTCGCTGGACGCCGTCCAGGACATGTTCGGCCACGGCCCCGGCGACAACCTGCTGGTGTTCCTGCCGCTGTCGCTGCTCCAGCAGCGTTACTGGGTGTACTCGGCGCTGCGGTACGGCCACGACGTCACGGTCTGCACCTACGAGTCGGCGTTCGTCGCGCTCACCCAGGTGCGGCCGACCGTCGTCATGGGCGTGCCCGGCTTCTTCGAAAGCGCCCGCGGCCAGATCGAACGCCACGCCCGGCGCACCGGCCGGGACCTCGCCGACGCCGCCCGCGACATCTTCGGCGGCCGCATCCGCTACCTGTGGACGGGCTCGGCGCCCGCCGACCCCGCCACCCTCGCGTTCCTCAACCGGCTCGACCTGCCGATCTACGAGGGCTACGGCCTCAACGAGACGTGCATCGTGGCCAAGAACCACCCGGGCGCGCACCGGGCGGGCAGCGTGGGCCAGGTGCTGCCGGGCAAACAGGTGATCATCGGCGACGGCGGGGTGATCAGCGTCCGCGCCGAGCACCCGGTGAACCGGCGGTACGCCTACTGCGAGCCCGGCGACAGCGAACGGGTCTTCGGCCCGGACGGCGTCGTGCGCACCGGCGACCTCGGGCACCTCGACGCCGACGGCTTCCTGTTCGTCCTCGGCCGCGCCGACGACACGATCGTGCTGGACAACGGCAGGAAGATCGTCGTCAGGCGGATCGAGGAGCATCTGAAGTCCAGCCCGGCGATCGCCGAGTGCGTGCTCTACTGCCCGGCCCAGACCGAGCTGGTGGCGGTCGTCTCACCGGCGTCGGTGCCGGTGGACACCGGCGCCATCGCCGCGCAGCTCACCGCCACCAACCGGGCGCTCGGCGGCGACCAGTACATCCACCGGGTGGTGGTGGCCGACGAGCCGTTCAGCATCGGCAACGGCCTGCTGACGTCCCAGTACAAGCCCAGGCGCAAGCAGATCCGGGCGGTGTACCAGCGCCAGCTCGGCGACCCGAGAAAGGGAATCCATGCGGCCTGACAGCACGCGGCCTGACAGCACGCGGCCTGACAGCACGCGGCCTGACGAATCCAGGCGGCCCGGCATCGAGACCGCCGCCCGGGAGAACCTGGCCGCGGTACTGGCCGTCGACATCGCCCCCGGGGAGATCCAGCCCGACGTCGGCCTCACCGGCACCTACGGGCTGACCT
>NZ_CAKKTL010000116.1:15070-16339 GCF_920664355.1 Protofrankia sp. CiP1_Cm_nod2 | reverse complement strand
TTAAGAAGCCGTTCTACTTCCAAAGCGGAATCTAGTGCTTCGTTGAATCTACCCACCTTTACCAGACGGACAGCTTTATTAGTCAATAGCAAAATCTGATCGAATACTCCAATCCGACTCGGCTCACTCACTCAAATCTCCTACATGTATACTGTCACCTTGTTCATTGGGAGAGCGAAAGCGGGTTTCGAGAATTCGGCGCTGAAACTCAATAAGTACGGTTCGATCAATATATTCGCGTACCTCGTAGAGTTCCTTTATGTCCCGCGCCCAGGAGCCATTGAGTAGACCACCTTGGCCAGTGAGATTTGGGTTCTGCGGCCACGGTTCCGACGACACCGTCGGTAACCCACTCGGAAACGACACCGGCCCTGTGATAGCTCGCAGCATCGGTGGGAACGGCGGCGCTGACACCGGCTTGCCCCGCTCGCCCGACACCGCCAGTCCAGCCGCCCGCAGCAACTCCGCTCGCGCCGCCGCCTCGCCGACCCCGAACAGGTCGATCGAGACAATCTGGTTCAATAACTCCGGACGATCACAATCGGTTACCCGAACCGCCAGTAGCTTGCGGGCCTGCCCGGCCGGATCTGCCGCCCACGCTGCCTGCCACTCCGCCGCCCCGTACACCGACCGGGCATAGTCCGCCGACAGCACCGCGATCGTCCGCGCTGCCCGCATCACACCCTCCTGCATCCCCGACACCCAGTTCGACCCCGGCGCGAAATCCCACGCCTGGATTAACACCCGGTAACCCGCATCTTCCAACGTCCAAGCGATCCACTCCGCCCACGCCCGATCCGTCTGGGTGTACGACACGAAGAAGTGCGGATTGCCCCCCGTGTCACCCCCGTCGACCACCCGTCAAGCATGCCATCACCGCCCAACGCGCCAGGAAGTGGCCGACGGGCGCCGGCCATGCCGTTCGTATGTCCGTGGCATCGGTGACAATCGGGTCAGAACGGGGAGCTACGGCGGGTATCGAACCGCCGCGAAGTGGGCCGGAACATGCGAACCCAGGTCGGCAACGGTCACTCACAGGTTTCCCAAGCTCGTAATGTTGATCTCAGCGACACGTGGGGATCTGTCCAGGTGTACCCACTGCTGTACCCAAGCCGGCGGACGTTGGCGGACGAGTACGAACACCGGTGGACGGCGAGCGCAGGTCACGCCGACACGGTGGACGCCCACGGACATCGGCGGACGGTCCGCTTGCTACTCTTAATCTGCGGGTTCGGGGTTCAAGTCCCTGGCGGCGCACCCGTTCTGACC
>NZ_CAKKTL010000116.1:0-14679 GCF_920664355.1 Protofrankia sp. CiP1_Cm_nod2 | reverse complement strand
AGCGATTCCGTCATCTGGAGAGGAACCGCTGATCTGCTTCGGGTAGCTGCGCGAGCCTGCTGGCCGGCAGCGATGATGCGGATCCATCGAGTCGTTGGGCACATCCCTAGCCGAGGACGACTCTGCGATCACCGAAGTCGGCGACGATCTCGATCTTTCCGCCAAGAGCTTCCACGTAGGCCCTGATCGTGGACAGTCCTGCGCGGTCGAGCGCACCGCGTTCAAGCTCGGAGACCGACGGCTGCTTGACGTGCATGCGCTCGGCCAGCTCCACTTGAGTCAGGCCCTGCTCCTCGCGGATCTCTCGGAGTCTGAAGGCGCGCACCTCGGCGTCCATACGAGCACGATGCTCCGCGACTCTGTCTTCCCTAGGAGGCCGCTTGGCTCGTGTCTGGTTCCATGTACTTGTCATCGTGTGTGCCTCCTCCCGATCAGCTTCCATGTTCACTACGCAACCACTCGTCGTACCGATCATCGGCGATCTTGATATTTCGGGTGTACCAGCCACTCCAGTCACCGGACTTGTCACCGCCGACGAGCAGTACTGCCCGTCGTTGTGGATCGAACACGAACAGGATGCGTACCTCTCCCGAGCCGGATGATCCCGGGCGTAGCTCTTTCATGTTGTGGTGTCGGGATCTCTTGATGAGGTCGACCAGAGGCCGGCCTAAAGCCGGGCCGTCGTCTGCGAGCTTGTCGATCGCGGCGGCGACCAGGTCGTAGCTACTGTCGTCGAGGCTCAACAGCCACGTCTCGACCTCGTCGAGTAGCCGGACATCCAGCGCACCTCCTAACTATAGGCTCTTGCCTGTATAGGGCAAGGCCTATGAGGTTGGCGACGTCATGTACCCGGTCGTGTACCCGAGCCGGCGCACGTCGACGGACGAGCACGAACACCGGTGGACGGCGAGCGCAGGCCACGCCGACACCACGGACATCTACGGATATCGATGGACGAACCGCTCTTTCCTCTTAATCTGCGGGTTCGGGGTTCAAGTCCCTGGCGGCGCACCCGCCGGCTTGCCATGCTCGCCGATCTTTGATCGGCTTCGCCGAGGGACGTGATGTCTACCCGGGGGACGACCCCCGGACCCCAGGTTTCGCGCTCTGCGCGACTATCATCCACGCGGTATCTCACGAGGGCGCGCAACGTGGGTGCGAATTCCTGCCAGGGGCGCACCGTGTGCCGGGTGAGGCGGCCTGTGTCATCCAGCGGGGAGGGCTACATGGACGAGTCCGAGCTGCCGGCGGCGCTCCGTGATGTCGAACTTGTTGATCCACCTGCCTGGCTCGACACAGTGCTCGTGGAGGCAGCGGGACGCTTGCGGTCGTTCGCGTCGATCGAGGAGTTCGACGCCTACGCCCGGCAGGTCACTGCCGATGACGGAGAGACACTACGTCGCACCGGCATGACAGGTACCACGGGCAGGCCCGACCCTCGGCCGGCCCCTGGTCGACCGGATCAAGGGCTCACGTCGTCACAACATGAAAGAGCTACGGCCTGGCTCGGCAGGCACGAGCGAGATCCGAATCCTGTTCGCCTTCGACCCGGTCCGCCGTGCGGTGCTGCTGGTGGCCGGAGACAAGTCCGGCAACTGGCAGCACTGGTATGAGACCGCGATACCCGCGGCGGACGAACGCTACGACCTTCATCTGACCGAGATCGAGAGGAGGGACTACCGATGACAACGATGAGATGGGACGACGTCAAACACCAGGCTGAGCAGGCACGTGTCGCCGCCGGCCACCCGGTACGGACCGACGCCGACCGTGAGGCCGGGCAGCGCCGTCTCGACGACGAGATCCACGCCTACCGGCTGGCCGAGGTCCGACGCAGCCGCGCCCTGACCCAACGCGAGGTCGCTGAAACCATGAGCGTATCCGGTCCCCGCATCTCCGATGTGGAACGCGGAAAGCTGGATGTGGTGTCGGTGTCGGTCCTGCGCGCCTACGTCGAGGCTCTCGGCGGACGGTTGAAGCTCACCGCCGAGTTCGGCGACTCGAGCTACATCGTCGCCTGACATCAGCTCCGTCAACCGCCACCGAACACAGCGGCAGGAAAGCCAGCCCGGACCTGGACCGGTAGACAGCGGCGGACAGGGAGCTCTGCCGGAATGATCGTTCTGGCGGATCGACGTCACGTGGCGCTGTACGCTCGTTGCGTGGCTGAGACGAGACTGCTCACAGCGGTACTGACGCCAGACCTGGACGGTGGGTATGTCGTCCAGATTGTGGAGCTGCCGGGCGTGATCAGCCAGGGCGACACCGTGGAGGAGGCACTGGCGAACATTCGCGAAGCCGCCGAGCTCTACCTCGAAGACGCGACGCCAGCGGATCGAGCCGCACTTGACGTCCACCCTCTGACCACCGCGGTGCAGGTGCGTGTGGCTTGAGCGGCCTTCCTGTCCTGTCCGGCGCGCGACTGGTCAAGGCGCTCGAGCACGCCGGGTTCACGCAGGTCCGGAGCAGGGGAAGCCACGTTGTGATGCGCAACCTGGACAACGGGCGCGGGGTGACCGTGCCGCTCCACAGCACAATCAAGCGTGGCACGCTCGCAGCGGTTCTCCGCCAGGCGGGACTGCGTCCTGACGAACTCGACGCACTCCTGTAGCAGGCACCCAGCGCAGGCGGTACCGGGTGGCCGGCGGCGACACGTGCCTGCTTGGCCTGGCGTTTGACGTCGTCCCATCTCATCGTTGTCATCGGTAGTCCCTCCTCTCGATCCCGATCAGGTGAAGGTCGTAGCGTTCGTTCGCTGAGAAGGGGAGGGGCTCGCGGCTACGGTAGGAGCGTGACGGGGCTTCTGGGGCGCACGACGGAGAAGTGCCGTCGATCAAGGGTTGCTATGGCATCTGTTCCAAGTCTTTCAGCGATCGCGATGACAGCGGCGTCAACCGAGCCGAGAGGGAAGTCCGCGTATTTCTCGATCAGTTCAACAATCCGATCGATGTCCGTCTTTGCCAGCGGGATCAGGGTGATCTGTCCGGTACCGATAGAGCGCAGGAACGCGGCTTCGGCATGGGTACCCTTCTCCCGCTCCAGCAGGTAACAGACCTCGGTGAGCACGGGGTAGGGAACGAGTAACGGGCGGGGCGTACGTCGCATGAGCGCGACGCACCGGGCGTGATCTTTGTCGTCGGCGTCGATGGCGGCGACGAGTGGGCCGGTGTCCCAGATGATCACTCGGGTTCGCGTCCCATCTCCGCACGCAGGATCTCGCCGGAGCGGGCCGCGAGGTCGCCCTTGCCGCTGGACAGCGCGCCCACGAAGTCTGGCAGCGGCCACTCGTCGCCGCCGTCCTCGGTCGGGGTGCTCTCGCGCACGAGAGCCAGGATCGGCGCCACCTGCGATTCAGGCAGCCGGTCAATCAATCTATGCAGCTCGTCCCGCAAGATGCTCACAGATCACAGGATACGGCCGCGGGCAGCGGCCGACTCGCCAGATCCACTGGCGTACGACCTTGTGGCCCTGTCAGGGTGGGCATCTCCTGTCTCATCCCATCTTGCGATCTTGGTGGGTAGAACGATCTGGGCGAGCGTGCTCCTGCCGACCTGCCGACCTACCGCGCGCCGCCGACGACCACCCGGATGTCTCCAAGCGCCGCCGACACAAGGTCCGTGGCATGCCTCGGGAAGAGGTCAGGACTCGGCTGCCCGACTGCCATCCCGCCCTCCTCCGGCCGGCCCAAACACATGCCCGCGGTCAGTTTGAAGCCATGGTCACGGTCGTTCCGCGAGCATGATCGCGGTCGTTCCGCGGGCATGGCCGTGACCGGTCTGACGTCCCGGCGTTTCCGGAGCGGCCCTGCCACGGCGGAGCCGGGTGGGGCTCGGAGGGGCTTGCGTGGTTCCGGCGAGGTGAGGGGCCGTGTATGGCGGGCATCAGGCTGTTTTTCTGGCGCTCGGCGCCACTGTCACCGACAGGAGAAGGGCGAGCGTGAGCACCATCCAGGCCGCGAGATAGCTGAAGGCGAGGGTGGGCGAGGCGAGGGTGTACAGGAGGCCGGCGACGACGTTCGCGGCGAGGTTCCCGACCGCTTGGACGGTGGCGAGCAGCCCGAACGCCGATCCTCGGATCTCGTCGGGCGCGAGGGCCGCGACGGCCGCGTGTTCGGCGGTCTCCGCGCAGCCGATCCCGATTCCGGCGAGCACGAAGGCCACGCCGAGCAGCCAGATCACCGGTCCGGCGACCGCGAACAGCAGGTAGGAGACCAGGAACGTCGCTACTCCGACGGCGGTGACCAGGAGCGGGCCGTGACGGCCGATCCGGTCGGACAGCCCGCCCGCGGGAAAGGACGCGGCCGTTGCGGCGATGTTGTAGGCGATGTACAGCGCGATCCCGATCCGGGTGGCCGCGTCCGTGCCGTGGCCGGCGGCCAGGAGATCGGTGGCGCGCAGGATCAGCAGGGTGCCCGCCACGTTGCCGACCTCGAAGGCGGTGAACCCCGCCAGCACTCGGCCGAGCTGCCCGCGCAGCACCGGCCGGATCTGGAACCGCAACCGGCGCCGCTCGGTGGCCCGTGGCAGCTTTGCCTGCCGGATCGCGTAGACGATCGCGAGCGCCGCCAGCAGACCGGGAACGAGCGAGATCAGCATGGCGGTGCGCACGCTGACCAGCGACACCAGGCCGAGCGCCAGCAAGGGGCCGATGATCGCGCCGAGGTTGTCCATGGTCCGTTCAAACCCGTAGGCTCGGCCGTAGGCGACGGCGGGCACCACGTCGGCGAGCAGCGCGTTGCGGGCCGGTACCCGCAGTCCGCGGGCCGCCCAGGCGCCAGCCCGCAACATCCCCGCCTGGGCTACGGAGGTGGTCGCCCCGATCAGTGCGGAGAACACCGCCGTGGTGGTGTAGCCGCCGACCGCGACCGCGCGCCGCCGGCCGGGATCGTCCGCCAGCGCGCCGCCGACGAACCTGCCCGCCCCGGCCAGCCCTTCCGACACTCCTTCGATCGCGCCCAGTGCCGCGGCCGGCGCGCCCAGGGTCGTGGTGACAAAGCTCGCCATCAGCGAGGTCGGCACCTCATGCCCGACATCGGCGAGGAAGCTCGCCGTCCCAATCCCTCCGACACCTGGTGTCAGCCACGGCCGCCGCCCCGAGGCGATAGATGTCTCGGCAGGGGTTTCGGCTGGCGCTGTACTGGTCTCAGTATTCACAGGTGGGATCAGACAACACGCGGTCCCGCAGATGCAGACTGTTTTTCCTGGCGGGTCCCCTATATACTGATCATTAGTTTCGGTCTGTGCTACTACTGAGCGAACCAGCAATCGCAAGGATTACCGGCTCAGCGATTGGCCGAGACCAGCGGCCGGACGGTGGCAGTGTGCTGAAGGTCATAGCCATCCAGATCTGCGACAGATCGCTGGAACAGCGGATCCCGAAGTGTGGCGATCAGCGGTCGGACCGCCCCCAACGCGCCATGGCCAAGAGCGATCTCGTAGGGCTCCCACAGCAGCGGGACGAAGTCGAGCCCCAGATCCGCCAGCCCGGCCCGCACCCCCAGACCGACATCGGCGATACCCGTGGCAACGGCAAACGCGATCTCCATATGCGAATGCAGTTCGGGCCCGGCAATCTCGTGCGGCGCGACCCCGTCGGTGAGTAGAAGCTGTTCGAGCAGCAGCCGAGTACCCGCGCCCAACTCACGCCTGGCCACCCGCAGACCACCGAGCTGGGCGGCGGACGCCAGGCCCCGTGGGTTGCCCGCCGGGACGATCAGCCCCTGCTCACGCCGCCACAGATGCAGAAGACGCGGCTTGTCGCGACCCAGCACCGCCCGCGCGAACGCCTCGTTGTACACGCCATCCCGATGGCGCAGGTGGATCACCGCGCCATCGGCCTCGCCACGCGCGACCGCTCGCAGCCCCTGGAAACTCCCCCGCGCCCCTACCGGCACGACCGCCGCGCCGAGCCGGTCAAGCAGGACACCCAGCGCCGGGTCATCGCTGCCCGCCAGCCGGAACACCCTCTCTGGCTCCAATAGGCGCGCCGCGGCGATCGCACCCTCACCGGCGACCCGCGCCCGCCGCCGGTCCGCCATGGTGATCACTCCGGCATCCGCCAGATAGCGGTAGGCCCGCACCACCGTCGACGACGTCGTTCCCAGAGTCCGGGCGTACTCCCGCACGCCGGGCAACTCCTCACCCGCCGCCAACTCCCCGGACCGCACACGACGAGCTAAATCATCAGCAATCTGCATATAAAGGGCCATGGCTACCAACTATATGATCATTTAGCCGTCCGAGGCGCCGGCACCGGCGCACGACGGAAAAGTGTCGATCAAGGGTTGCTATGGCATCTGTTCCAAGTCTTTCAGCGATCGCGATGACAGCGGGCGTCAACCGAGCCGCTGCGATTCGGGCAGCCGGTCGATCAGTCTGTGCGACTCGTCCAGGTAGGGGCCCGCGGTGCTGCTGGGTCAGCCCAGGGGCAACGTCAGGTATGCGGGACTGTCGTCGGGCGAGCTGATCGTCGTGGTGCTGCCGTCGACGCTCGCGTCCGAGTAGAGCGGGTCCTTGCTGGTGACGGCCAGTATCAGCCGGTGGCCCGGGGCCAGGTCGTAGCCGGCGGCCTGCAGCCTCCAGATGATGTAGCGGTCCTGCCCGGGAGCCAGGTCGGTGAGTGTGTAGGGCTCGTGCGTGATGATGCGGGCCGTGTTGTCAGAGCTGACGTCGAACAGGTAGGCCACCAGGGTCGTGGACCGGGCCGAGCTGCGCACGGTCAGTGCGAGCTCGGGGATGCCTCGGATCCGGCGGGCCGCGTTGCCGTGGCTGTCTGCCGTGATCGGAGCGCTGGCCCAGACCGCGAGGTTCTGGCGGTCGAACTTGTCCGTGTTGTAGCTCTTCGGGTTGCCATTCCACTCGGCCTGGCCGGTCGTGATGATGGCGTCCACCGCGGTGGCCTCGGTCAGCTGCCCGGCGGTGAACTCCCGCGTCCAGCCCGTTTCCGGAGCGGTGCGCAGACCGCCGTCACGGCTGCCCGGCTCGGTGGCGGTCAGGTACCACCGCTCGGCGGAGGTGGTGACATCGTCCCAGGACGCCCTGGGCTCGCGGGTGGCCGGTTCGGTGATGATGTCCTTCCCGGTCTGCGGATCGGTGCTGGTCCGGTAGGTGAACATGATCTGGCTGTTGACCGGGGACCAGCCGGGTACGTCGTTGGCGAGCCCGCCCACATAGTGGTCCAGCCAGGCGAATGCCTCGTCGACCGGCAGGTTCGGCCCGCTGAACGGGATGGTCAGGCCGGCGCCCTCGGGTGCGGCGTGGTCGCCGATCCACAGGTTCAGCCGCTTCGGCACGGTCAGCCGGTCGAAGTGCTCGACGACCTGGTTGCCCGGGAACAGCGTCTCGTGCCAGGTGTGGGAGAAAAACGTGGGAATGCCGCGGGCATTGGTCTGCTCGACATACGACGACGGTGCCCGCTCCGTGCCCCACGCCACCACGTCGTCGAGGTTCTGGCCGGCCTGGAAATCCGCCAGGATCTGCTGGGTGGCAGCGTCGAACTTCTGCTCGACCGGGCCGCCGGTGAAGTTGATCAGGGCGGTCACCGCCGCCAGATGCCGGGTGTCGTGCTGGTAGAGACTCGCGGCCAGGTCGCCCCAGGTGCTCAGGGCCACGACCGCGTCCACGCGCCCCGCCGGATCGTGCGCCGCGACCAGCTGGCTGATACCCGAACCGTACGATTCGCCCAGGAAGGCGATTCGGCTCGGGTCGAAGTACTGCTGGGCGTAGTCGATGACGGTTGAGCCATCGGCCCAGTCCGCGGGCCCGGCCACATCGATCGTGCCCTCGGAGGTGAACGGGCTGCCGGTGAAGCCGATTCCACGCGGGGTGTAGGCCAGCACGTGGTAGCCGCGCAGCGCCAGCTGGAGGTACGCGTACTCGAACAGGGCCCAGCCGAAGGGCGTCCAGCCCGAGGGCACGATCACCACGGGTCGGGGTTCCGAGGTCCTGAGCCTGATCGTGTGCGCCGACAGCCGTGCTCCGTCGGTGGCGGTGATCCGGGGAAAGTCGACGCTCGCCGCCTGCCGCACCTGCTCCGTCAGCTTCTGGAGGTCGGGGGTCAGCAGCGCCTTCTCGGCCGTGCCGCTCAGCGTGGCGATCAGCGCCTGTGCGACGTTGACGGCGGCCGGGTCGAGAGAGGTGGCCGAGGTATAGATGCCGCTTTCGGCGATCCGGCTCAACTGTGCCGCGGTGACCGCGTTGATCGTGCCGTCTTCCTGCGGGTGGCTCACGAAGCCCGTCCTCTCACTGTCGCCGACCGAGCATGTGGGACGGCCGGCACGTGCTGTCCGCCGGGGATCCCGGCATTTTCATGGTCTTTTTCTTCGTCGCGGCAAAGCGGATAGGACGCGCGGAAGCGCATAAACCGCTCGGATACGAGCCGGGCGCTCCCTGAGCGCCACATGGCCAGGGGTCATCCCTGAAGCAGGAGAAGGCTCATGTCTTCGGATAAGCGGACTCCGCTCAGGGTTTGCGCACAAGCGGTCAAACCAGTCAGTTCCCAGATGAGGTGTCCGTGGAGCCGGCTTTCGTTTCGAGGTTCTTGCCGGTCCTCGGGGCCAACGTGTACCGGCGGCCGGTATCGAGGACGCCGCCATCCTTCCGCGCGATGACGCTATCACGCAGCGTAGGCGTCGGTGGTTGCCGCGATGGCGCAACAGGCGGTCGACACGGTAGAGGTGGCGCGCAAGGCGCCAGGTCACGATCACACGCACGGCGAAGCATGCCGCAGGACCCGGCCCCAGCCAGGCTCATGGATCGAATGGATGCCCGTTCCGCGGCGGTTTTTCCTCCGGCGAGCTGAAGGCGCCGGCTGTGGTGTTTGGGGCGCTCACTCACCCAGGAGCCCCTGATCGACGACACCGTCGAGGTCGGCGAAGAACCGGTCGGAGTCGAGTGGCGCCTCGTGCGCGAACATCGCGAGCACCTGTGCCGCCGGGACGAAGGTCCGGCGTCGGAGCGGGACCAGTTCCGCGATGTCCGTGGCATGTCTCGGGAAAAGGCCAGCAGCCGGCAGCCCGGCTGTCATCCCACCCTCCTCCGGTCGGCCACACGCATGGTCATGGTCAGTTTAACGCCATGATCACGATCGTTCCGCGACCATGATCGCGGTCGGTTTGAAGTCATGGTCACGGTCGTTCCGCGAACATGGTCACGGTCGTTTCGCGGGCATGACCGCGACGGGTCTGACGTTCCGGCGTTTCCGGGGCGGCCCTGTCACGGCGGAGCCGGGTGGGCCGGAGCGCTCCGGCCCAAGCTGGCGGTCCCCGAGGCCGAAGGATGTGAGTCCAGTGCTGTCCAGCAGCACTAAAACTCACATCCTTCGATGTCCGCCGACCCGATTTGGCGAAAGCGGCAGACGGCTTCTAACGCTGGGTGCCGCCGGGGTCGGGTGGGGTGGTGCGGGGGCCGGGGTGGTGACGGCCGGTGATGATCCAGGTGCCGGCGACTGTCAGGAGGGCGAACAGCAGGAGGCCGGCGCCGAGGAGGACGAGGAGGAACGCGCGGTCGCGCAGGGGCAGGGTGCCGGTGAGGGTGATCTGGAGTGAGCCGACGGCGAACGCGATGGCCGCGGTGAAGACGGTGACGAGTTCGACGGCGCGGATGGCGGAGGTCTGGAGGGTCCGGCGGAGGTCCCGGTTGGCGGTGTCCTGGTCGAGCCAGCGGGTCTGCTGGTCGCTGGTCCAGGCGGCGCGGTCGAGCCCTTCCAGGATCGTCGCCCGCTCCCGCAGGTACTGTCCCTGGAGCAGTTCGTGGCTGATCCTGGCGCCGATCGCGGGCAGGAGCCGCAGCGCGGTGTCGATGGTGGCCAGCGCGTCGGTGTAGTCGCCGCACATGCGTTGTCCGCTGGCGAGGCGGAACCGGAAGAGGTGGTCGTCGGGGTACTCCGCGACGGCCTCGGCGGCGTGCCGGCGCAGCTGTTCGCCCTGGCCGGGGAACGGCGGGGCGGCCCACAGGGCGTTGAGGCAGACGTCGACGACGGCGCGGGAGCGGGGCGCCGCGCTCCAGGCGGTGTCGAGGAGCTCGAGCGCGTGACTGGTGGTGATGGTGCGGCTGCCGAAGGCGGCGAACGCGCGTAGACCCGTGAACAGCGGGTCGTCGCGGTGCTGGCCGGCGGCGACGGCGAGCAGGGAGGACTCGAGGAACTGGTGGAGTTCGTCGAACCAGAAGTTCGCGCGCAGCTTGCCGGCGTGGTAAAGCGTGGCGAAGTAACAGATGTCGGTGGAGCCCTGGAAGGTCTCGACGATCCGGCCGGTGGCGAGGGTGAGGTCGTGGCGGGACTCGACGGTGTCCTTGGTGATGAAGGCGTAGCCCAGCGACCACTTCTCGATGATGTCCGGGCGGACGGGCGGGTCGGTGTGGTCGTGTAGCCAGCGGGCGCAGCGGGCCGCGACCTCGACGGTGGGCTGGTGGAGCAGCCGGCGGCGCCAGTACCGGTCGGCGCAGATCAGCCAGGGGTCGGTGGCGAAGTCCGCCGACGGGACGCGGAAGGGGGGCTCGACGTCCGCGTCGATCAGTTCGGCGGCGACCTCCTCGCAGACCCGGTCCAGCTCGCGGGAGTCGGCCGAGGCCACCCGACCGAGTCGCGTGTTGATCGATGCGACGTCCATGTGCCCCCTCCGCTGGATCTCATCGGCATATCTATCACACGAATTCGGCTCGGACTGATACATATTGCGAACATGTGGGTGGATGTGGTCACCGCGGCACACGCCGAGTACGCCGGATACCTGCCGGCGGCGTGGGACTCGCTGCACCGCCAGCACCATCCCCACTGGACGTGGCGGGTCCAGGTCGACGGGCCTCCCGGGGAGGTTCTCGACGCGCTGGCCGCCTGCGGAGCGGCGGACGACGGCCGGGTCCGGATCGCCGCGCACGGCACCGAGGAAGGCCCCGCGGTCACCCGCAACATCGCCCTCGGCTCGTGCACCGCGCCGCTGGTGCAGAACCTCGACGCCGATGACGAGCTCGAACCCGGCGCGCTCGCCGCCCTCAGCGGCGCGCTCGCCACCCACGCCCACGCCGGCTACGCGGTCGGCCACGCCCGCGACCTGCACGCTGACGGGACCCTGCGCACCATGCCGCTGGCCGTGCCCGCCGGACCGCTGGCACGCGGAGCGCTCGCCGTCGCCTGGGCGTCCGCCCTGCCCGACCGCACGCTGCCACCCGTACATCCGGCAGGGGTGATGTGGCGGCGGAACCTGCTTCTCGCCGTCGGGGGATGGGCCGCGCTGCGCGGCGTCGAGGACACCGCGACCCTGATCGCCGGCTCCGCGCTCGCCACCGGCGTTCTGCTCGACGTCCCGACGTTGCGTTACCGCCGCCACGACGCCCAGCGTTCCCGCCGGAACAGCGACTTCTCGGGGGGGGGTCTCAGTATTTGCTTATTTGGCAGCGGGCCTCCCTGCTCGCGGCCGGACCTCCCTGGGAGGACTGGGGCTGAGGGTTTCACCCCGGCGTCCGGGTCCACCGCCAGCTTCGGCCCGCGCCACGCGCACCGCCTCCCGTCCTCGTCCATGACGGGTCAACCCGGTTGAGACCGACGAATTTTGCGGTCGGCGGCCAAACCGTGACAGCGACACCCGTGTGCCGTGCCGGGAATCGGGTGCCTTTGCCGCGAGGAGCACCTTCCGCTGCTTTCGGATGCGCCGGAGGTGCGAGGACGCCCACGTGCCGAGATGCTGAGGTGCACGGCCCGGCCGGCCGGTTGGTCGGCCGGTCGGCCGGTCGGTTGGTCGGTTGGCGGACGATCGCGGCGGCTGCCGGCGGTGGGGACGCGCGGTCTGGAGGGGGTCATGCCCAGGAGCCGACGCGCGCGCGGTGCGGGGCGTACCCCTCGGCCATCCGAAGGCGCCCCTCGGCCGTCCGGCGGTGCCGGCGGTACCGGCGGAGCCAGCGGAGCCAGCGGCGTCCGTGGCGCCGGCGGTGCCGCCGCGGACCGGGTGCGGCGGCTGTCCGGGCGGATGGCGACGGCTGTCCGGCGCGTCCGGGCGCGGCTGCGGGGCGGCGCGGCGGAGGATCTGGCGTCCAGGCTGCGTCAGGGTGATCTGATCAACGGCGCGATGAACCTCGCCGCGCTCATTCTGATGATGTTCTTCCCGTTCATCATCGCGCTGGCCGCGTTGTCACCGCTGCGCTCCGGGGGCGCGGCAGAAGTGATCATCAGGCGGATGGGTCTGAATCAGGAGGCCGCGCAGGCCGTCGAACGGCTTTTCGCGCCACAGGACGGGACGGTCCGCAACGGCTGGTCGGTACTGGGCGCGCTCTGGCTGATTCTCGGCGGCCTGAGCCTGGCCACGACCGTACAGTCCGTCTACGTCAGGGTTTTCGGGCTCCGGCCGCTCGGGCTTCGCGGCGTCCCGGCCCAGGTCGGCTGGCTCGGCGGGCTCATTGTCTTTCTCGCCGGCACCACCGCCGCCGGGGCGCTGCTCACCGGCACCATTCCCGGTCAGATCGGCTACGGCCTGCTCAACACCGCGGGGCTGTTGTTCTTTGTCTGGGCCGGTGTCAGAGTGCTCACTCTCGGCCGGCTCGGGTGGCGCGAGGCCTGGCCGGCCGCTGCGTTCACGACGGTCGGCCTGACCGGCCTGGGCGTGGTGAGCAGGCTGACCTTTTCCGCGTCCATCGTCTCGAACGAGCGGAACTACGGGAGCATCGGCGTCGTTTTCACGATTCTTTCCTGGCTGATCGGTTTTGGCGTTGTTCTCACCGGAGGGGCGATCGTCGGAATGTGGCACAACGAGACGCGGAAACCGGCCACCCACCGCACGGCCAGAACGCGTGCCAAACGGGGTACCGGCCGCGGCGGCCGGAACCGGGAGCCCTGACATGACCGGACGTCAGGGCGGGCGCGGACGATGACGCGCCGCCGGACCGCCGGGAACCGGCTCCCCGAGGCCGGGCCGGGGGCCGTCGCGGCCGGCCGGGCCGTTCTCCCCACGCTGGCGGCGGCGCAGTTCCTCATGACCCTGGACAGCTCGGTCATGAACGTGTCGATCGCCACCGTGGCCGCGGACGTCGGTACCACGGTGACCGGAATCCAGACCGCCATCACCTTCTACACCCTGGTGATGGCCGCATTCATGATCACCGGAGGCAGGCTGGGGCAGATCCTCGGGCATCGGCGCGTGTTCACCCTCGGCTGTGTCGTCTACGGCTGCGGGTCGCTGACGACATCCGTCGCCGGGAACCTCGCCGTCCTCATGTTCGGCTGGTCGTTCCTCGAAGGGGTCGGCGCTGCGCTGATCATGCCCGCGGTCGTCGCCCTCGTCGCGTCGAACTTCCCGCCCGGGCAGCGGCCGCGCGCCTACGGGCTGGTCGCCGCCGCCGGCGCGATCGCGGTCGCGGCGGGCCCGCTCGTCGGCGGCCTGTTCACCACCTATCTGTCCTGGCGCTGGGTTTTCGCCGGCGAGGTCCTCGTGGTGGGCGTCATCCTGTGGCTGACCCGGGGGATGGCGGCTACGCCTGCGACGACGACGACGACGGCGGCGGGCGGGCGTCTCGATCTTGTGGGCGCCGCGCTGTCCGCGACCGGCCTGGCTCTTGTCGTGTACGGCGTCCTGCGGTCGGGGAGCTGGGGGCTGGTCCGGCCGGCGCCCGGCGCACCCGTCTGGCTGGGCCTCTCGCCCGTGATCTGGCTGATCCTCGCCGGCGGGGCCATCCTGTGGCTCTTCGTCCGGTGGCAGGAGCACCGGCTCGCCCGGCACGCCGTCGCGCTGCTCGACCCGGCGCTGCTGCGTGACCGGACGCTGCGGGCCGGGCTCACCTCGTTCTTCTTCCAGTACCTGCTCCAGGCGGGTCTCTTCTTCGTGGTGCCGCTGTACCTGTCGGTGGCACTCGGGCTCTCGGCGGTCGCGACCGGCGTCCGCCTGCTGCCGTTGTCCGTCGCCCTGCTGGTGGCCGCCGTCGGCATCCCCCGGGCCTTCCCGCGGGCCTCGCCCCGGCGCGTCGTCCGGAGCGGTTTCCTTGCCCTGTTCGCCGGTATAACGATCATGATTGCCGCGCTCGACGTCGGTGCTGGGCCGGAGATCGTTACGTGGCCGATGCTGCTCGCGGGCCTCGGGGTGGGCGCGCTCGCGTCGCAGCTCGGCAGCGTCACCGTGTCCGCGGTCGCCGACGAGCGCAGCGGCGAGGTCGGCGGGGTGCAGAACACGGTGACGAACCTGGGCGCCTCGATCGGCACCGCGGCGGCCGGCGCGGTGCTCGTCTCCGCGCTGACCACGTCGTTCCTCACCGGCGTCCAGCAGGATCCCGCCGTGCCGGCGGACCTGGCCACGCATGCCGAGGTGCGGCTGTCCGAAGGCGCACCCTTCCTGTCCGACCAGGACCTGAAGACCCGTCTCGACGAGGCCGGCGTTCCGCCGGACACCGCCGAGGCAATCACCACCGACAACGCGGACGCCCGCATCGCCGGCCTGCGCGCCTCCCTGTCGCTACTCGCCGTAATCGCCCTGGCTGCCCTGTTCCTCACCCGCCGCATCCCGTCCCGACAACCGGCCCCGACGCCACCACCGGCCGGAACGTGAGAAAAGGACGCCTGCCCGTCGACACGCTCTGGGCCCCGTAGCCGGCCGGGGCCGTGGAGCCGCCCCGCTGACTGACGACCGGTCCGTCCCGGTCAGGTCGCTGGTTGCCAGGCTGAGAGAAGGTCGGACGGGCCCTGTACGAGATTCGCCCTGGCCGG
>NZ_CAKKTL010000115.1:0-15962 GCF_920664355.1 Protofrankia sp. CiP1_Cm_nod2 | reverse complement strand
TCTCGACATGTCCGCTGATGAGAAGGCGAGCTACGTAGCCAAGCTCGCCGGCGAGTTCCGCATCCTCGCCGAAGTGGGGTACAAGGATGGGGAGAAATCGGAACGGCTCTCCCCTAGCCAGTGGGTCGAGAGTATCGAGAAGGATCTCGGCGCGGGCGCGGACCATGTGATCCTTGAGGCCAGGGAGTCAGGCTCAAGCGGGATCTGCCGGCCGGATGGGCGGTTGCGGATCGGGCTGATCGAGGACATCCTCCGGTCTCCTGTTCCGACGGACCGTCTCATCTTCGAGGCTCCCACCAAGACTCTGCAGGCCTATTTCGTCGACCGGCTTGGCCCCAGTGTCAACCTGGCGAACATCGCGCTGGCTGAGGTCATCGGGTTGGAGACGCTCCGGCTCGGACTCCGTGCCGACACCATGGCAGTGGCCGGTGCGTGAGAGCACGGATGCCTTCCACCTGGCGGTTCCGGCACGTGACCTGGCCGAGGCCGAAAGATTCTACACTGCACTGGGCTGCCAGGTCGCCCGCCGCTACGACGACCGGGTTACCTTCAACTTCTTCGGAGACCAGCTTGTCTGCCACCACTCGCCGGACGAGCCGATCGTCGAACCAAAGCTCTACCCCCGCCATTTCGGGGTCACGTTCAAGGCCGCAGCCGATTTCGAGGCGTTGCTCAGAATCGTGGATCTGCGCGATATCTCTGTGTTCCAGAAGGTGCAGCTTCGCTTCGAAGGAACCGCAGAGGAACACCGCACCATCGCGCTCATCGATCCGAGCCAGAACCTGCTCGAGTTCAAGCACTACGCCGACCCTAGGATGATGTACTGATGGCGCCGCCGTTCCTGGCGGAGGTCCGGGCCATCTGGGCGGAAGTACTTCAGCTTGCCGAGGTGGATGCCGAAACGCATTTCTTCAGCGCGGGAGGCGATTCCCTGGCCGCGGTCGACATGGTGGCGAAGCTGACCGCGGCGGGCGTTCCCGCCTCTCTCGCCGAGCTCTACGAGAACCCGAGGGCCGGTGGGTACGCGGCGACGCTTGAGACCGCGACTCCCGAGGCGAGCTTGAACGACATGGGAGACCTCGTCTCCGAAGCCCAGCTTGAGCGACTTCTCCAAGAGCAACGAGTACGCAGCTTCGGCGGTATGCTGCCACGGTTCGTCATGACGCGGATCTTGCCCGGAAGGATTGATCCGGCCGTGCTGCGCACCGCAGTGCGGGCGACGGTCGAGGCACACCCCCTGCTCCGGGCCTGTTTTGTAAAGTCCGGCGGCGTCTGGCGTGTCCGGCACCTGCCTTCGTCGGACGTTCCCGTCATCCAACGCATGGTGGCGGATCTCGATGCGGCGATTGCCGCCGAGGCAAGTACGGACCTCGATCTCTGGCGGCCTCCGCTGTTCCGTGTAATTTGCTTCGAATCCCCGGACGGCGACGGTGCCGTTGTACTGCGGCTGCATCATCTCCTGGGCGACGACCTGTCGATGCGGCTGGTGGCGCGGGAGATCTTCGACCGCTGCCGAGGAAAGTCGGTGCCTGAGCGAGGAGAAGGGACGTTCACGCATCTCGTCAGTACAGAGCAAAGCCACCTGACCGGCCCGTCCGGGGAGCAGCGCCTGTCCTACTGGCGGGAGATTCTCGGGGGCTCCGCCGTCCGTGGCGTCCTTCCTGGTTTCCCCGACCGTCCGGAGCGCCCGTCCTACCAGGCCGCAACCGCGACATGCGATGCTCCGCTGCCGCTCGGCCCGACCGCACGTGCCCTTGGGACGACACCGACCTTGGTGCTGGCCGGTGCCTTGGCGCTTCACCTGCGCCGAAGTCACGGATCGGCACCGGTTCTCCAGCTCTGCTATGCGAACCGGGATGGAACCGGTGCCCACGAGGCCGTCGGCCCGTTCTTCGACGCTCTTCCCTTGGCCCCGGCCCTGGACGGAGCGGTGGACCCCGGCATGGTGTTTGAGGCCGTCAACCGTGCCTGGTCGGGTGCCCTTCGCCACAGGATTCCGTCCGCCGCGCTCATCCGTGCTCTTCAGCCGGACGCCTATGCGCAGGTGCCGATGGCCCCGTTCGTCCTGCTGAACGTGCTGGAGAGCCGCCAGATTGGCCCAGAGCAAACAGTCCCGCACGACGTGGCATTCCCCGGCCTGACGTTCGAGGCGGGCGAGAAAAAACTGCATCTCCGCTATGAGGAGGACTGGTTGCCCAGCGCCCTGGTCGCGGACCTGCTCGACGGCTGGTCCCGGATGCTGACCTGGGCGGCCGGTGGCTGAGCGACGCGGAAGGCTCATCCTCTGGTGGGCGGCCGCGCAAGGTGTCTCATTGCTCGGTACCTGGGTCCATGCTGTGGCCAGCGCGTGGTTCATTCTCGGCCGGTCGGGGTCCGGCACCGCCCTCGGCCTGGCATTCGCCCTCCAGTTCCTCCCGCTGCTCGTGCTTGGCCCGTTCGGCGGTGCCGTCGTCGATCGATTCGGCCGACGCAAGTCGCTGTTCGTCAGCCAGGTGGCGTTCGCCTGCCTGTCGCTGACCTTGGGGATACTCGCCGCCACCAGCGCGCTCGAGTTGTGGACAGTCTTCGTGACGCTGCCGCTCATGGGCCTACTGGATGTCGTCGATTTGCCGGCCCGGGACGCTTTCGCCGGTGAGCTGGTGGCCGACGAACATCTGGTCAAGGTCACTGCGGTCGGCCCGGTCCTGGCGGATGTGGCCCGTGCACTCGGGCCGCTCGCGGGCGGGCTTCTGATGACCTCGTTCGGGCCGGGCTGGTGCTTTATTGGGAACGCGTTCTCCTACCTCCCTCTGATCGTCTTCCTGGTTCTCGTTCGGCCGGTGAGCCAAACCGGGCGGCGGGCCGCGGAGACGGACGTCCGGACGGCGACCGGCCTCATCGCCGGGGACCGGGCACTGCTCGTGCCACTGGTCATGGTCTTCCTCTTCGGAGGTTTCGCCTACAAATTCATGGTCACGCTGCCGGTGCTCGCCGCGGAGTCCTTCGGTGGCGGACCGTTAACGCTCAGCGCCTTCCTTGGCGCGCTGGCCATCGGATCGGTCGCCGCGGGTCCGCTGGTGGCACGGTCGGTCGAGCCGACGCAGGAAGTGATGGCGCGCTTCGCACTGGCGGCAGGGTGCGGGCTGATGCTCGTCGTGTTATCGCGTTCGCTAGTGACGGCGTCCGCCGCTCTCACCGTCACGGGGGCGGCGTGCACGGCCTTCCTCGCGGTCGGCAACGCGACCCTGCAGCGCGCCACTCCCGCGGCCATGCGGGGCCGGATCCTCGCGTTCTGGTCGATTGGCCTGCTCGGCACCGCACCGTTAACCGCACCGGTCCTCGGCTGGGCGGGGGAGCACCTCGGGCCGCGCTGGCCCCTCGGGATCGGCGGCGTGGCGGTCTTGGCCGCAGGCACCGTCGGCCTGTGCATTCGTGCACAAAGAAAGGTATCCACGTCGTGAACACACTTCTGAGCGCTCTGTACGCTGGGGCCGCCGAGCTCCGCACGGATTCCGGCCGCCTTGCCTCGGACGACTTGGCCGCCGCCGTGGGTGCGGTTGCCGCCCGAGTGGCGGGTGCCAGAACCGTCGCGGTCGCCACTACGGACCCGCAGGCTACCATGATCGCGGTTGCCGGAGCGATTGCTGCAGGCGCGGCGGCCGTGCCCATCAGCCAGGGAACGGCTACGGAAGAGCGTCGTCACATCCTCGCCGACAGCGCTCCCGATCTCGTCCTCGACGAGGTTGAGCCGGGCGCGCACGCTCCTCTCCCGGCCCCACTCCCGGCCGACGAGTCGCCCGGGCTGATCCTCTATACGTCAGGCTCGACGGGACGACCTAAGGGCGTGGTCCTGTCTCGGCGCGCGATTGCCTTCGGCCTGGACGCCCTGTCCGGGGTTTGGGATTGGACCGCCGACGACGCGCTGGTGCACGCACTGCCCCTGACACATGTGCACGGTCTAGTCTTCGGCGTCCTCGGCCCGCTCCGGCTCGGCTCTCCGCTGGTCTACACCGGCCCGATGCTCCGGCCGGTTCTGGGAGGAACCATCTATTTCGGGGTACCGACGACCTGGGGTTCGCTCGCTGACGCTGCGGTCGAGGAATTGTCCGGCGCACGTTTGCTCGTCTCGGGGGCCGCGCCCTTGCCCAGAGCGACTTTCACCCGGATAGCACGCATCTCCGGACACCTGATCTTGGACCGGTACGCAATGACCGAAACGCTGGTCATCGCCTCGCCTTCGCCCTCGGATCCCGATCGTGCTCCAGGTTCGCTCGGTCGCCCCCTGCCCGGCGTCGAGATCGTCCTGCGTGATGCGGGGATGCCCGAGGAAACCGGCGAGGTCCTGGTACGAGGGGACAGCCTGTTCTCCGGATATCTGGGCCGTCCGTCGACGCTGCTGCCGGACGGCTGGTTCCCGACCGGCGACCTCGGCCGCCTAGGTGACGACGGGACGCTTTCCCTGGCCGGCCGCTGCGCCACCGACATCATCAAAACCGCTGGATACCGGGTCGGCGCTGGTGAGGTCGAAGACGCCCTGCTCAGCCACCCCGCGGTCACCGAGGCCGCGGTGGTCGGTCTCCCAGACGACTGGCTCGGCGAGCGAGTCACCGCCTGGGTCGTGCTCTCGGAGGAGGTGTCCGCCGAGACGCTGAACGAGCATCTGTCGGAACGGCTGAGCCCGTTCAAGCGGCCACGTGCCATCCATATGACCACCGCCCTGCCACGCAACCAGCTCGGGAAGCTTCAGAAGAACCTCCTCAAAGAAGGGTGACAACAGTGGCTATTGAGGCTTTCCTTTACCATTTTCACGGTCTGGAATCGATTGACTTCTCCGCGCTGAAGCCCGATGAGCTGCCCCACCTCCAGAAGCTCGCAGCCGACCGTAACCTCGAAATCCTGCCCACGGTCTACCTGCGTAGGGAGGCGTTGCCTAGATTCGCGGAGACCGTGCGCGAGTACCACCGCCTTGCAGCGGACGTCTTGCTGCCGAACATCGCTGGATTCGCTGTAGAGGGACCGCTTCTTGGGCCGCAGGGCGGTATCCCGCGCTCAGGGCGTTGGCGTCCGGACAGCACCGAATGGCGATCTCTTGCTGAGCTCGGCCCACTCGGCCTCAAGTACGTGGTACTCGCGCCAGACGCCCTCGCGCTCGACGAGGAGATTGAACCCGGTTTCACTTTTGCGAACCTGCTGACGGAGTTCTATGACCGGGGTCTGCGCGTGGCGCTCGGCCACTTCCACCGGGACGATCCGCAGCAAAGCGCACGGCGCCTCAACGAGGTGCTGGAGTTCCTTCACCCCCGATACAGCCCATCACCGAACCTGATCCTCACTGACCACCTGTACAACGACATGCCTCGCTCCTTCACCCATGCCTGGCGCACTCCGGAGGAACGGACCCGCAGGGACAAGGAACTGACCACATTTCTTCAGCACGACTGGGAGACCGCCGACCTGACCGAGCTACTCGGCCCGGTTCCGGCCGCGATGCTGGCGGCCGCCCGCACCGGCCTCCTGCAGCCATGTCTGAACTTCGACGGCCATCATGTTGACCTGGAGATCTGCCGGAAGACTTTCGCGTACCTCGGCGCAGACCGGCTGATTGCGTTGACGGACCATACCGAGGTACCCATCCTGGCTGACGAGGACCTGGTCCGTGACGGACTTTCCGAGCTCTGGCTGCGCGACGACGGCGCGGTCGCCGCAGGTGGCTCCAGCTACCGGAGCCAACGGCGGAACATGCTGTCGGTGGGCCTCTCGGAAGAGGATGTCAACAAGCTTTTTCTCGCCAACCCGAAGACAGCCGTCACCTACGCCGTCACTTCCCGGTGACGATTCTGGAGGCCCTGCTCGCGGCCCCGCTCCCGCATGTGCAGCCGTCCGATGCCGCGCGTGTCCCGGCGATCATCTTGGCGGCGGGGGCCGGCCGACGTCTCGGGCCGATTAGCATCCACATCGCCAAGCCGCTTGTGCCCGTGTTGAACGTCCCAATGTTGTACTGGACATCCGCCCGGCTGCAGGCAGCCGGGGTTTCCTCGATTATTGCTAATGTCCATCATCTGGCTGACCAGCTCGGGCTGGCCGCCCGGAGGCTGCGGGATGGCGGAATCGACCTTGAGCTCGTCGCCGAGCCCCGGCCCAGCGGCCCGGCGGGTGGTGTGGCGGCGTGTCGTCCATTGTTGCCCACGGGCTCCGAAGTCCTGGTAGTCAGCTGCGATGCCTGGAGTGACCTCGACTACGCCGCGCTGGTTATGGACCATCGCGCACACGGCGCGGATCTGACGATTGCCGCGGCCAGCGTGCAGGACCCCAGCCGATTCGGTGTGCTTGACGTGAACAGCGGCGGGCAGGTGACCGGGCTCCGGGAAAAGCCCGCGGATGCTCCGTCGGGATCGGTCGTGAGCTGCGGTGTCTATGTGCTCAGCGCCCGGGCGGTGCGGGCGTTGAATCCGCCGGAGGACAGTGAGTACGACTTCAAGGACGTGGTTCCGATGCTACTGGCTACCGAACACACGGTGCGGGCCCATCTCTTCGACGGGATATGGATTGATCTCGGGACTCCCGTATCTCTTCTGGCTGCCAATCTCTGTGCACTCGGAGACGTGCCGGTCCTGCTGGCCGAGGGTGCGCGGATCGGCGAAGGGGCTGTTCTCGAACGGGTCGTCATCGGCCCGGGCGCAGTGGTCGGGCCCCGAGCAAAGGTACGGGACTGCGTCCTGCTGCCCGATGCCGTGGTTCCAGAGGGCGAAAGCGTCATTGGGGAGGTGCTGGCTTGATGCGGGTACTTCTGCTGACCTCTGGCTTTCCGCCCACTACAGGCGGTGCGGAGAGTTACGCGAGCGTGCTGGCCGAGGGTTTGACCTCGCGTGGCCATGACGTCATGGTAGTCACCGACCGGGTGGCGGGCACGAGTTTGACAGCTGAACGTGACCGCTTGCGGGTCCGGCGACTTTCGGAGTACCGGGAATTGCTTACGGATCCGAGTAAGCTGCCCTGGGAGCAGATGGTTTTCGGTCTGCTGCCCGAGCTCGCCCGCGCTCTGGCGGGATGGTTCCCCGACGTCGTCGTCGCGAACAATCTGGAGACGACCGTTCTCGGCAGGATCGTCGCCTCCGAACTGGACATTCCGCTGGTCGGTTCCTACCACGAGCACAAGCCCGAGACCGAACCGTTCGGCCGAGGAAAGATTGCGCTGGGCTACCGCAGCCTCGCACCCGACCTTGTGCTGGCAGGGTCCGAGTACTACCGTGCCCGCGCCGCGAAGCTGCTGCCGCCGGAACGGATCCGGCTGATCCACCACGGGGTCGACACCGAACTGTTCCACCCCAGTCGTGACGGAGGACCGTTCCGGCGCCGGTACGGGTTGGGCGACGGGGAGTTCCTCTTCGTCACGGTCGGACGGCTCAAGGAGCGGAAGGGGCACCTCGGTCTAGTCCGGGCGTTCGCCCGGGTCGAGGAGCCGGCCCGGCTGGTGATTGCCGGAACGGTCAGCTCGGCGTCCACGCAGTACGCCGGGGCGCTGGAAGCGGAGGTCGACCGCCTCGGCGTGCGCGGGAGGGTGATGATCGACCGCGAGGTGGATCACAGCCGGGTACCGGACCTCCTCGCGGCCGCCGACACTGTCGCCCAGCCGAGCCTGTCCGAGGGACTCGGCTTGGCGCTGCTGGAGGCCATGAGTTCGGGCCGACCCGCGGTCGCCACCAGGATCGGGGGCTTCACCGAGATCCTCGCGGCCGGAGCAGCCGGGCCTCGGGCCGGTCTCGTCGAACTCGTGGATCCCGACGACGCCGAAGGCCTCGCTGGAGCTCTGCGACGGCTGCGGGCCGACGCAGAGTTGCGCTCCCGGCTGGGTGCCGCCGCCCGGGGACATGTGGTCAAGCATTTCTCCCAGACCGTGATGATTGACCGGACCGAACAGGTGCTCCACGAGGTCGTCGGATGATCTCTCAGGTGGTCATCGTGGCGGGCGGGCCAGGTACCCGGCTGGCCGGGATGCTGCCCGGATTGCCCAAGGTCCTCGCTCCGGTCGGGGGCCGTCCTTTCCTCGGGCACGTCCTGGATCTCCTCGCCGTGCAGGACATCCCCTCGATCCATCTCTGCCTGGGCCACCGCGCCGACCAGGTAATCGCCTACCTGGAGGAGCGCCCCCCGGACAGTCTGAAGGTGACCGCATCCGTCGAGGACACGCCGCTGGGCACCGCCGGTTGCCTCCGCGAGGCCAACCTGGAGGAGGAATTCGTCCTGTTGCTGGGCGACACCTACACCCCGGTCGACCTCGCTGGGCTAGTGGAGCGCTGGTACGCCACCGGCCGGGAGGCCGCCATGGTCGTCCTGCACAACCAGGACCGGCTCGTGCCCAGCAACACCGAGGTCCGGGACGGCCTTGTCGTCCGGTACGACAAGGCCGCTGAGGGGCTCGAGTACGTCGATTACGGCATCGCTTTGCTGCGGCGCGCCTCGCTGAGCCGCCTCCCGCCTGGCCCCGCGGACCTCGGAACGCTCTTCCGGTCGCTGATCGAGGATGGTGAGCTCGCGGCGCTCGAAGTCCATCAGCGCTTCTACGAGATCGGCTCGCCGGTGAGCCATGCCGAGTTCGCGAGGCTAGTGGACGGACGCCCGCCGAAGCAGCGGATCAGCACCCGCCAGGTCTTCTCAAGCCCATGGATGCAGTTGCGTGAGGATGAGGTCCGCCTCGCCGATGGCTCCATCGAGCCGTTCGCGATGGTCACCCGGGCGGACTCGGTGCTGGTCCTCTGCCGGCTGGATGACGGTTCCCTGGTAATGACCCGGCAGTTCCGATACGCGGCGGGCCGATGGAGTCTCGAGTTGCCGCAGGGCGGAGTGCTTCCCGGCGAGTCGGCCACGGATGCCGCGCTCCGTGAGCTCGCCGAGGAGACAGGCTGGATCGGCGCCGCGCCGCGGGTCCTGGCGGAGCGGTTGTACGAGGCGGCTGACTGGGCGGCGCAGAGTTTCGCTGTCGTCGAGGTCAGAGCCGTACGCCGGGACGTGGCGCGGCTCGAGGCCGGCGAGCTCGGTGCCGAGACCTGGTGCGTCCCGCCCAGCCTGCTTGCCCGGCACATCGCGGACGGGTTGGTCTTCGACGCAGCGACCCTCGCTGCCCTCTTGCTGCACCGATCGGATCAGAAAGGTGAGGCCGAAGCATGAAGATACTCGTCACCGGGGCGGCAGGGTTCATAGGCTCCCATGCCGTCCAGACCCTGGCGGGTCTCGGGCACGAGGTCATCGCCACGGACCTCGTCGACCCGCTTCCGGGGACGCCCGACCAGGTCGCCTACCTGCGGGGAGAACTCGCAGACGTGCTTCCTCGAGCAGTGCCGGGAATTCAGGAGGTCTGGCACTTCGCGGCCAATGCCGACATCCCGCTCGGAGCCCGGGACACCGGGATTGACTTCCGCTCCTCCGTGTGGATTACCCAGCAGGTGCTCGAAGCGATGCGCCAAGCCGGGGTTGGAACACTTCTCTTCCCATCCACGAGTGCGGTCTATGGCAATGGGCTGGGCCCGGTCGTCCGCGAGGTGGACGGTCCTCTGCTGCCAGGCTCACTGTACGGGGCGGGGAAGCTCGCCTGTGAAGGCTTGATCTCCGCCTATACCGGGCTTTTCGGTATTCGCGGGCTTGTCTTCCGGCTAGGCAACGCCGTCGGCGGCGGGATGAGCCGGGGAATCATACGCGATTTCATCGCCAAACTCGACCGGGACCCCACCGTCCTTTCCGTCCTCGGAGACGGCAGGCAGCGCAAGTCCTACGTCTTGGTCGACGATGTGATTGCAGGAATGCGGTACGTCGCCGACCTGCCCGCAGGGACCGGAGCCGAGGTCTACAACCTCGCCGCCGGTGGAAGCCTTTGTGTGGCGGAAGTGGCGCACGCCGTGGCCCGTGCCCTGCGATTGCCGCCGCCGGAGCTCAGACCGAGTTCAACGGACCTGTCCTGGCCGGGAGACCAGCCAGTGGTCGAGCTGGACATTGAGAAGATCCTGGCGACCGGCTGGCGGCCTCGGCTGACTGCGGCGCAGGCCGTCACGGAGGCGGTCCGACGGCTCATCGCAACCCGGGAGCCCGCGTGACCGAGGCCCTCGCCATCGTACGGACCCCTCTCCGGTTGACGCTCGGAGGGGGCGGCACCGACCTGCCCTTCTACCGATCCCGGTTCGGAGGCGACATGCTGACTGTCGCCATCTCGCTGTGCGTCACCGTTGTCGGCCGGCTTGGCCGCCTGGACGGTGGCCACCGGTTCTCCCACGACGTCACAGACATCACCGCGGCGGGGGCTGAAGTCGGCAATCCCTATCTACGAGAAGCGCTCCGACTCACCGGAACCGATCGGCCCTGTGAGATCACCTCGATGGGGCCCGTGCCGCCAGGGACCGGGCTCGGCAGTTCGGGCGCGTTCGCGATCAGCCTGCTGGGCGTCCTGCACGCACTGGCCGGGCGCGAACCGTCCCCCGTGGAGCTCATCGAACAGGCTCACGAATTGGAAGTAGGCCGACTTGGCATGCCAATTGGTAAACAGGACCACTACGCCTGCGGGCTAGGCGGGCCGCGCCGGCTAGTCATCGACACATCGGGAACGGTAACCGCGACGCGGATCGTGGCTACTCCGAGGACGCTGCGACTGTTAGACGAGCGCTTGCTGCTTTTCTATACCAGACGGCGCCGCGACAGCGTGGCGCAGCTCGTGGTCCCGACGGCTGGCACTGAACTAAGCCGCCGGATCGAGCAGCTCGACCACATCCGCAAGCTCGGCGACGAGACCCGCGTCGCGCTTGAAGCCGGACGGCTGGACGACATCCCACCACTGATGAGGGAACACTGGCACATCAAACGGCAGCGCGAGGCCTCGGGTCTCTGGGACGACTGGCTCAGCGCCGCGCGTGCCCAAGGAGCGGAAGCAGGCAAGATCGTCGGTGCGGGTGGTGGCGGATTCCTGCTCGTCTACGCAGGTCCCGACACCCATCCCAGGGTGATTGCCGCGCTGCGCGACACCGGACTGGTCCACGTGCCTTTCACGTTCACCGATAAGGGAACCGTCACCACCCGCCTAGGAGGACGACCTTGACGGGCTTCAGCAAGCAGTTCTTGGACGAGCTGGCGGCCATATCCGGACGGCTCGACACCGCCCTCGTCGACGAGCTCGCCGAGCGGCTCGGCGAGGTGCGGGACACCGGCGGCCGGCTGTTCATCCTCGGGATCGGCGGCGGTGCCGGCAACGCCGGGCATGCGGTCTGTGACCTGCGCGGGCTGGCAGGGTTTGATGCCTATGCACCGACCGATAACCCGGCTTCGCTCACGGCGTTGACCAACGACCACGGGTGGCGTTACGCGTTCTCTCGCTGGCTCGAGGACAGCCGGCTTGGGCCTCGGGACGCGGTGCTGGTGTTCTCAGTGGGCGGCGGCTCCGAGGATCCGCCGGTGAGCGTGAACCTTGTGGAGGCGGTGCGGCTTGCGACCGAGCGGGGGGCATTCGTCTGCGGGGTGGTCGGCCCGGACGGCGGCGAAACCGCGCGCCTGGCCGACGTCTGTATCCGCGTGCCCGTCGCAGATCTGACCTTCCGCACCACCCACACTGAGATCATCCAGTCGGTCGTCTGGCACATGCTGGCGACCCATCCCCGGCTGAACACCGTCACGCCGCTCTGGGAGACGTTGCGCCCATGAAGCCAAAGGCGATCATTTTCGATCGGGACGGCGTGCTCAACCGGCTCTGGCACGAACCCGACCTGGGTACGGTCGATTCCCCGGCCCGTCCCGAACAGGTCCGGCTGATGCCCGGAGCGGCAGAGGCTGTGGCCCGAATCACTTCGGCCGGCGTCCCCTGCGCGATCGCGTCCAACCAACCGGGTATCGCCAAAGGGAAAATGACAGCTCGGCTGCTCGGTCAGGTGACCCGGACCTTGCTGGACCGTCTCGAAGCCGAAGGCGGCCGGATCGATCACGTCTTCTACTGCCTGCATCACCCGGACGCCTCAGTAACCAGGCTGCGCGTCGACTGCCCTGACCGCAAGCCGCGCCCGGGCTTGCTGCTGAAAGCGGCTGCCGTGTTTGGCGCCGCCCCCGCCGACTGCTGGTTCATCGGGGACACGGGAACAGATGTCAGGGCGGGCAGGGCCGCGGGATGCCGCACAGCCTGGCTCGGTTCCGCTCGATGCGATCGGTGCCCGACACTCGCTGGCACACGCCCCGACCTCATCGCGGACAACCTTCCCGACCTCGTCGGCTCGATCCTCTACAAGGACTTCTGATGCAGCTCTTCCTCGACAGCGCCGACGAAGCGCAGATCCGCTACTGGCTACGGCAGGGGGTCCTGGACGGCGTGACCACCAACCCGACTGTGCTGCGTCGGGCTGGCGTCACGGACCGTACGGGCACGCTTGCCAAACTGAGTGACCTGGTCGCGCCCGGCCCCCTGCACGCGGAGGTCACCTCTGCCGCCGGTGGAGAACTTGTCAGCGAGGGTGTGGAGCTGCACCGCCTCGCCTCGAACATCGTAGTCAAGGTGCCGGTGCTTACTCCGGAGGGCGAGCCGTGTCTCGCCGAGATCTCTACACTCGCCGAGGCGGGGGTCCGGGTCAACGCCACCGCCTGCCTGTCGTTCGGGCAGGTGGCTCTGGCAGCGAAGGCGGGTGCCGCGTACGCCAGCGTGCTCGTCGGCCGGATCAACGATGAGGGCGGTGACGGACCTGGGGTCCTAGCCGCATGCCGGCGCTGGATCGACGACTGGCGGCTGCCGGTCCGGCTGGTTGCGGCGAGCGTGCGCGGTGCCGCTGACGCGCAGCGGAGCATGACGGCTGGCGCCCACAGCCTGACGCTGCCGCCGGACGTTCTCTCGGCCCTGGTCGATCACAAGTACGCACGCCACACCGTGAAGCAGTTTCTACAGGACGCCGGAGCGCCGCATGGTTCATAACGGAGGAGAATGATGAGCGATCTGTCCACGCCTGAGCGGATATGGTTCGATGGGGCGGTGCGCCCCTGGCAGGACGCCCGGGTGCACGTCTGGAGCGAGGTGGTGTTGCGGGCGGCGAGTGTCTTCGAAGGACTGCGGGGTTACTGGAACGAGGCCGAGTCACGGCACTACTTCGTCCATGTCGAGGACCATGTCCGGCGGTTAGCCGAGTCGATGCGGGTCGTCCGTATTCCCCGGCCGATCCAGGTGGAGGAGGTTACCCGGGCGCTCGGCGAGTTGGTGGCCCGCCTCGGCTATCGCCAGGACGTTTATGCCCGCCCGACCGTCTACCTTGAGCAGGGCAAGTACACCGTCGGAGGTTCTGCCGAGGACTGCGGTTTTTTCCTGCCAGTCTTCGAGTCGGCGCGCGCGGACTCCATTGAGCAGGGACTCACCTGCCAGGTCTCGTCGTGGCGGCGGTCGGACGACTCCACCGCCCCACCCCGGGTGAAGGCCGCCGCCAACTACTACAACCTGCGACTCGCCCGGCTCGAGGCGACGACACACGGGTACGGGGAGGCCATCCTGCTGAACCCTGAGGGCAGGGTGGCCGAGACCGGTGGCGCCTCGGTGTTCGTCATGCGTGGCGGACGGGTCGCGACACCGCGGCTGACCTCCGGGATCCTTGAGAGCATCACCCGGCGCAGCGCAATCGAACTGCTCGCCGAAACTGGTACCGAAGTCGAGGAGCGGGACGTTGAACGCACTGAACTCTACCTCGCCGACGAAGTGTTCCTCGCCGGAACCCTGTGCGAGATTACGCCGGTCACCGGCATAGACGGACTCGACGTTGGAGGGCGCAAGCCCGGACCGCTGACCCGGGAGCTGCAGGAGCGCTATTACGACGCCTGTCGGCAGGGAAAGGACGACACCCGAGGCTGGCTCACCGCCGGACCAATGCTGTGAGATACCTGCGTCGTGACGAGGATAGCGCGCAGACCGGGCCGCTCAGACTGCTGGCACGGCAGGGGCGCGAGTTCGTCCGTGACATCGGGCTTGCATGGCGACAGGGGCTGATCTGGCCGGTTCTCGAGTTTCACGTGCGGCTAGTCGCGGGCCGTCCGGGGGATGGTCGGGCACACCGCTGGGTGCGCGTCGCGGTCGGCAGACGGACCGCACGATGCCATTTGCGGGCCGGGCTGAGCGATCTGTTCGTGCTCCGGGAGGTCTTCGTGTACGGAATCTATGAGTTCCCGTATGAGGAGGCCGGGGGAGAGGTCCGTACCGTGCTCGATCTGGGGAGCAACATGGGCGCCTCGCCCTTGTATTTCAGCCTGCGCTTCCCCAACGCCCGGGTGGTGTGCGTCGAGCCGGTCCCAGAGAACGCGGAGGAACTTCGCGTGAACGCGGCGGCCAACGGGTTCGATTGGGTGGTCGAGCAGGCTGCAGTGGCGGGACAGCCGGGGGAGGTGCGGTTGTTCCCGAGTGGCTGGTGGGCGTCAAGCTCGACGACCCAATCGGTGGCCGAGGCACGCACAGCATTCCGGCACCGGCCGGAGCGCGACCTCGCGCTACCTCCGCTGGCGGTGCGGGCGGTCACCGTAGACCAGCTGCTGGACGCCGCCGGTTGGGAGAGCGCCGACCTGCTGAAGGTGGACGTCGAGGGGGCCGAAGAGCAGATCTTGCTCGATGGGCGTCCGGACTGGCTGCGCCGCGTGCGGGTGCTGGCGCTGGACATCCATGCGAAGTACGTGAGCAGGGAGCGGATCGTGGCCCGCCTCGCAGAGTACGGTTTCTCCGCTGCGGCGGACCACGGACCCCATTCAGCAATCTTCGTCAGGAGGTGAAGTGGCCGCCAATGATCGTGTAACGGGGCTGCTCGCCGGTGCCGGAACCGTCGAGGACCAGATGGGCCGCGTCGCTGGGGTGCTGTTCGGCGAAGTAGCGGTCCTCGGCGGGCATCCACTCCTCGACCCACTGGGAGCGGGCGGCTTCGCCGTCGCGCTCCAGTCCGCGGGCGAGGCGCAGCCCGCGGTCGGCGGTGCAGAAGATTCGATGAGTGTAGAAGGACCGAAAGCGGGCCTCGGTGCTGTAGATCCCCTCAATGATCACCGGGACTGCGGCGGGCACATCCACCCAGTCGCCGAGACGGTCGTGGTCCCAGTCGTACCGTTGGTACTTGGCCTGCGACCTCCCGACGACCGGAGAGAGGACCTGGTCGCGCAGCCGGTCGAGGTCGAACTGCGCCCCCGGGACGAAGTCGCCGGATGGTCGGATCGTCGATGGCAGGTAGAAGTCGTCTCCCTGGACGACCACCGCGCCGAGAGCCCGGGCGAGCGCCACGGCGAAGGTGCTCTTTCCCGCCGCGCCAGGGCCGTCTACGCCAATCAGCGGAAGATCGACTTCTTGGCGGATGCGCTCGGCAAGTGTCCCGAGGTCGAGCAGTTCTGTGGAGCGGAATCCAGTAGTTGTCATGTACCGATCAAACCATAGTTCCAGACGTAAGATGGATTCTTATCCAGTGGATTCTAAAATGCCAAAATCAATACTTTTCGATGTTGGAATGACACTTATTCATGTCAATGGGGACGTGCTTTCCGGGTGCTTTGCGGAGGAAGGTGTGCAGGTTGACCCCAGCGACGCCGTCGCCGCACTCGTCCTGGCCGCGGAGGCCCGCCACCTCGACTACCCGCGAGGGGCGGATGGGGACGGCCGGGTCGCCCGGCACCTTGGCTTCCTCCTCAACGTCGTTTCAAGCCGCGCGGAAGCGGCCTTTGCTCGCGCACTTCGCCATCCCGAACTATACTCGGTCCTTGACCCGGGCGCTCACGCGACGCTCGCTGAGCTGAAGGAACGGGGTGTGTGCCTGGCCGCGGTGGCCAACGCCGATGGCCGATTGGAACAAGAGCTCGGCGCCTTTGACCTTGCTCGCTATTTCGACGTGTTGGTCGATTCCCAAATGCTTGGGGTGGAGAAACCCGACGCGAGGATATTTGATTGCGCTGCCGAGCGGCTAGGCGTCCCACTCCAACATTCCTGGTACGTCGGAGACGGGCTTGTCAACGATGTACTCGGAGCC
>NZ_CAKKTL010000114.1:15798-18518 GCF_920664355.1 Protofrankia sp. CiP1_Cm_nod2 | reverse complement strand
GGCGGGCAAGACCGGGACGGCACAGCGGGTGGGCGCTTCCGGCCACTACGACGGCTATGTCGCGTCGTTCGTGGGTTTCGCCCCGGCCGACCAGCCCAGGGTGGTCGTCGAGGTGGTCCTGGACAATCCCCGCGACGGCCACTTCGGTGGGACGGTCGCCGCACCGGTGTTCCAGCGGGTGATGACCTTCGCGCTGACGACGCTGGGCGTGCCTCCGTCCGGCACGAGCCCGCCGAAGCTCGTTCTCGATCTGGACGCGGGTCGTTGACCCGCCGTGCCCGTCGTGACCCGACGCAGGTCCCGGCGGGCCGGCTACTAGTGTCGTTGCCGTGACCTCACCGGTGTTGCGTCCGGTCGCCCCGCCCGCACGGGCGCTCACCGAGCTGACCGTCGGATACGACGGCCTCACGGTGACCGGCGGTGCTGTGGCGGGTGTAGTCGTCCGCGGGATCACCCATGACTCCCGGGCGGTGCGTCCTGGCGACCTCTACGCGGCCCTGCCCGGCGCGCGCGTGCACGGGGCCGCCTTCGTCCGGCAGGCGATCGCGGCCGGGGCTGTGGCCGTGCTGACCGACCGGGCCGGGGCTGACCAGATCATGGCGGCGGCCCGGTCGTCCGGCACGGCTGCTGGGAGCACGGCTGGTAGTGACACGGCTGGCAGCGGCACGGCTGCTGGGAGCACGGCTGGCAGGGACGTAGCCGGTAGCGGCACGGCTGGCAGGGACGTAGCTGGTGGGAGCGCGGCCGGCAGGGACGTAGCCGGTAGCGACATGGCTGGTAGTGACGCGGCTGGTAGTGACGATGGGGACGTGGCTGGCGGTGGCACAGCCGTTGATGCGGACACAGCCGGCGCGGACACGGCAGCCGGCGCGGGCGTGGCCGACGTCCCGGTGCTTGTGGCCGCGGACCCGCGGGCGCTGCTGGGGCCGGTCGCGGCCCGGGTGTACGGCGAACCGTCGACGGCCCTGACGTTGCTCGGGGTCACCGGCACCAACGGCAAGACGACGGTGGCCTACCTGCTGGAGGCGGGGCTGCGGGCCGCCGGGCACACGACCGGGCTGATCGGGACGGTGCAGACGCGGCTGGCCGACACGGTGCTCCCCTCGGTGCGCACCACGCCGGAGGCCACCGACCTGCAGGCGCTGCTCGCGGTCATGGCCGAGCGTGGGGTGACCGCGGCGGCGATGGAGGTCTCCAGCCATGCCGTCGCCCTGCACCGGGTGGGCGGCATCCGGTTCGCCGGGGCGGCGTTCACCAACCTCAGCCAGGACCATCTCGACTTCCACCCGTCGATGGAGGACTATTTCGCCGCCAAGGCCGCCCTGTTCACCCCCGAGCGGACCGGGGTGTCCGTCATCGACATCGACACGCCGTGGGGGCGCCAGCTCGCCGGGGCCGTCCCGGGGGCGATCACCTGCGGGACGGCCGCCGACGCGCACTGGCGTGCCGTCGACGTCGCCGCCGGCCCCAGCGGGACGGTCTTCCGCGCGCTCGGCCCGTACGGCGTGGACGTCCGGGTGGGCATCGCGCTGCCCGGAGCCTTCAACGTCGGCAACGCCCTGGTGGCGCTGGCGCTGCTGGTGGCCACCGGTGTCCCCGCGCCGGTGGCGGCGGCCGGGCTGGCGAGCCTGCCCGGGGTGCCGGGCAGGATGGAACGGGTCGACGCCGGCCAGCCGTTCCTCGGCCTGGTCGACTACGCGCACACACCGGACGCGGTGCAGACGCTGCTGCGTACCGTGCGGCCGCTGGTGCCCGGCCGTGTGATCGTGCTGCTTGGCTGCGGGGGTGACCGTGACCGGCGCAAACGTCCGCTGATGGGCGCCGCCGCGGCCGTCGGCGCCGATATTTCGATCTTCACCAGTGACAACCCCCGGTCGGAGGATCCGGAATTGATCATCGCGCAGATGTGTACCGGCGTGGGGACGCTGCCGCCCAGCGCCCGGGGCCGTGTCATGGTGGAGCCGGACCGGGCCGCGGCGATCCGCCTCGCGGTGGGCCTCGCCCAGCCGGGAGACGCGGTCGTGCTGGCCGGCAAGGGGCACGAGACCGGTCAGGAGCAGGCCGGCGTGGTGACCCCCTTCGACGACCGTGACGTGCTGCGGGCGGAGCTGGCCGGGTGGCGTCCCGTGTCGCGCCGGCATTCGGCGTGAGGGGCGTCCGACGGTGATGACGCTGACCCTGCGCGAGGTCGCGGTGGCCTGCGGCGGCCGGCTGGACGCCGTGGATGATCCTGACGCCGCCGTGACCAGCGTCGTCATCGACTCGCGCCAGGTCACCGCCGGCGCGCTGTTCGTCGCGGTGGCCGGGGAGCGGGTCGACGGCCACGACTTCGCCGCCGCGGCGGTAGGTGCCGGCGCGGCGGCGGTGCTCGCGGCCCGGCCGGTGGGCGTGCCCGCGGTGGTGGTCGCCGATCCGGTCGCCGCGCTGGCCGCGCTCGCCGCGCAGGTGCGTACCCGGTCGTCGGCGACCGTGGTGGCGGTGACCGGTTCGGCGGGCAAGACCACCACCAAGGACCTGCTCGCCGACCTGCTCGGTGAGCTCGGGCCGACCGTCGCCGCCGCCGGCTCGTTCAACAACGAGATCGGCCTGCCGCTGACCGTCACGCGCATCGAGCCGGCCACCAGGTTCGCCGTGCTGGAGATGGGCGCCCGCGGCCTCGGCCACATCGCCGCCCTGTGCGAGCTGGCCCGGCCGCGGATCGGGGTGGTGCTCAACGTCGG
>NZ_CAKKTL010000114.1:13311-15431 GCF_920664355.1 Protofrankia sp. CiP1_Cm_nod2 | reverse complement strand
GGCCTGTCGCCCGCGCGGACGGCCGAGGTGCTGTCCCGGGCCCGGGCGCGCAGCCGCTGGCGGATGGAGGTGACGGTGACCGACACCGGCGTCACCGTTGTCAACGACGCCTACAACGCCAACCCCGAGTCCATGCGGGCCGCGTTGAAGACGCTGGTCGACCTCAGCCGGGGCGGCCGGCGGGCCTGGGCGGTCCTCGGCGGCATGGAGGAGCTCGGCGTGAGCGCCGACGACGAGCACGACGCCCTCGGCCGGCTTGTCGTCCGCCTCGGGGTGGAGCAGCTGGTGGCGGTCGGCGCGCGGGCGCGCCGGATACATCTCGGAGCGTCGCTGGAGGGCTCCTGGTCGGGGGAGTCGGTGTGGGTCGCCGACGTCGAGCAGGCGTGCACGCTGCTGCGGGAGCGGCTGGTACCGGGCGATGTGGTACTGGTCAAGGCATCCCGCGCATTCGGGTTGGAGCGGGTCGCGAGCGAGTTGACGTCGGGTGCTGTCTCCCTGGGTGTCACACCACCCCTGGGCGCCGCACCCGGCGAGTGGGGTGCGAACGGGTGAGAGGTGTACTGGTCGCCGCGATGGTGGCCCTTGTGGTGTCGCTGCTGGGGACACCATCGGTGATCCGGCTGTTCCGCCGGCAGGGTTACGGTCAGGAGATCCGTGAGGACGGGCCGTCCAGCCACCTCACCAAGCGGGGCACGCCCACCATGGGCGGGACGGTCATCATCCTCGCGACGCTGGCCGGGTACTTCATCGCGCATATCGTCACGATGAAGGGCTTCACCGCGTCCGGGCTGCTCGTCCTGATGGTCATGACCGGTCTTGGCGTGGTCGGCTTCCTCGACGACTACATCAAGATCCGTAAGCAGCGTAGCCTCGGGCTCACCGCCCGCACCAAGTTCGCCGGGCAGGCCGCGGTGGCGCTGGCGTTCGGGCTGCTGGCCGTCCGTTTCAAGAACGCCGAAGGGCTGCTGCCGGGGTCGACGTTCGTCTCGATCGTCCGGGACACCGACATCTCGATCGGCCTGGTCGGCTTCCCCCTGCTGGCCTGGATCATCATCGCGGCGACGTCGAACGCGGTGAACCTCACCGACGGGCTGGACGGGCTGGCCGCCGGCACCTCGGCGATGGTGTTCGGCGCCTACGTGGTGATCTCCTTCTGGCAGTTCGGCAACCTGTGCGAGCCGGGCGCCGGCGGCCCGGGATGCTACCTGGTCCGGGACCCGCTCGACGTCGCGCTGGTGGCGGCGGCGGCCATGGGCGCCTGTTTCGGTTTCCTGTGGTGGAACGCCAGCCCCGCGAAGATATTCATGGGCGACACCGGCTCCCTGGCTCTCGGTGGCGCGTTCGCGAGCATCGCCATCGTCAGCCGGACGGAGCTGCTGCTGTTCGTCCTCGGCGGGCTGTTCGTCGTCGAGACGCTGTCGGTGATCCTTCAGGTTGCCTTCTTCAAGGCCACCCGGAAGCGTGTCTTCAACATGGCGCCGATCCATCATCACTTCGAGCTGGCAGAGTGGCCCGAGACCACGGTCATCATCCGCTTCTGGATCGTCTCCGGCCTGGCCGTGGCGTTCGGCCTCGGCCTGTTCTACGCGGAGTTCCTCTCCCACGGCGGCTCCTGACAGCTCCCATAGTGGTTCCTGACGGTCATCACAGCGCTCCCTGGTAGCTCCCGCAACGGTCCTGACGGATCCCGCGGTGGTTTCCGGTAGCTCCCGCAGCGGTTTCTGACGGGCTCCGCAGTGTTCCTGGCAGCTCCCGCAGCGGCCTTCTGGCCGTTTCCACGGCGGTTGGGCTTTCCTGGTCGTTTCCACTGCGGTCGCTGATGGACGTTTCGAGACGGCTTCCCGGCGCGCGTTCCGACCGTCGCTCCCAGTACGGCGTCCAAGCTCACATGTCCGGATCCAGCGCTACCGGCACGCGTTCGCCTGCGGTCAGGCTTCCCGGGGGAGCGCGGTGTCCGGCTTCCACCTGTCCGGGCCGGAAGAAGCAGGTGCCCTGGGAAGGCGCGACGGGCTCAGAAAGGCACTGGGCCGAGGTCCAGGATGCCATTTCGTCCGGTTTTGTCTTTTTTAGTCATGTTTATGGCCTCAGGGGTGATCGTGGTTGCAGGCGTGGTCGTGGCC
>NZ_CAKKTL010000114.1:10447-12904 GCF_920664355.1 Protofrankia sp. CiP1_Cm_nod2 | reverse complement strand
GTGGTTGTGGACGCCGGGGGTGTGGGTGGAGCGGGATCGTCCCAGGGCTCGGGCACGCTGGGATAGGTCCGCCCGGTCGGGGCGGTCCAGAGCACCGTGTCGGTGTCGCTATCGGTGCGTTGTACCATCCAGCCGCCGTCATGTTTCGCTCTGTGATGCCGTCGGCACAGGGTGAGCAGATTCTCCTCGCTGGTGGGCCCGCCGGTGCTGTGGGGCTGGATGTGGTCGAGGTCGCAGAACCGAGCGGGTTTCCGGCAGCCGGGGAACCGGCAGGTCCGCTGCCGGGTGCGTAGCAGCCGGGCCAGCCCAGGTGCGGGGAACCGGCGGCTGACTTCGACGGGCCGGTCGCCCTGAGCCGGGTCGGTGAGCACTCGTCGCCAGGTGGCATCCGTGGCGAGCTCACGGGCGAGGGCTGCGGGGATCGGCCCGTACCCGGCCAGTTCCCCGGGGACGTCACTGGCCCCGGCGAGCGTCGCCGCGGACACCAGCACCCCGATCTCTACCGACACCTCGGCTCCCCGGTCGCGGCCGAGGAGCAGGTCGACCAGCGCGTCGGCGCGGCGGGCGTCCATGCCGGGAGCCTCCTGCGGATCGGCGACCTGACGGGCCAGCGCGTCCAGGCGCTGGTAGGCGGCCTGGGCGTCGACCGCGGGCAGCAACGCCCACAGCTCGGCCATGCCGTCCTCGGCGGTGCGGAGCTGGACCTGCCGCTCGGTGCGGGCATGGGCGTGCCGACGTCGGGCGCCATCCGGATCCGTCGCCAGTACGGCGCGGCGCAGGGCTTGGCGGAAGAGGCTGTGGCTGGCTCGCCCACCGCGAGCGAGCACCCGTTGTTCGACAGTGGCGGCTTTCTCGGCGGGGAGCGCGGCGGTGCTCTCCGCGACCGCGCGGACCCGGCCCAGGTCGATGTCACCGGCTTCCAGCGCGGTGAGGGTGGCGGGCAGCCGGTCGACGACGGTGACCGCCAGCTCCAGGCCGGCCGCCGCGGCGGCCGGGGACAACGCCAGCTCGGCGGCGATCTCCTCCGCGGCCCAGCCTGGCCCGGCCCGCTTCGCCTCCCCCGGCGGGGTGGGCCGCAGCGCGGCGAACCGGGCCTGCGCCCGCAGCATCACCGCCTCCAGCCCGGCGATCCGCTTCCGTACAGCCGCCATCAGGGACAGGCAACCATCCGCATCACAGCCCTCCACCGCTGGCAGGCCGCCGCCCGCGCCGTCGGCCGCCAGCGCTGGTGGACCGCCGCCCGCGCCACCGCGCTCCACCACGGACAGGCCGTCGGCCGCATCACCGCCCCTCGCCGCTGGCGGACCGATAGCCGGGTCGGCGATGGTCGCTACAGAATCGAACATACGTACGAGTCTACTCGATTATCCGGACATTTCCACCACCTGGCGATGGCCGGTCCGCCGCGCCTCTGCGCGTACGCCGTTCGCGTGCACGCACTCCGGATTTTTACGGAAAGTATCAAATTGACTACTAAAAGTCGTCAGGACTTCTGGCCGGCGACGCGTGCCCCGGTTGGGGACGGGACGGTCGGGGCAACCCGCATCGACGAGAAGGACGCCGAGTGATCGTCATCCGGTTGAGGACGGGACGGTCGGGGCGACCGGTTCGCGCGGTCATCCCGCGGTCATCCGGAGAGGCTGGGAGCCAGCTTCTGAACCGCACTGCCACGGCTGCCACGGCTGTCGCCGCGGCGGCACGGCCCGTGCTCTCGGCCCGCGCCGTTGTCATCGTCCCTGGGCCCAGCTGTCATGAGGCTGCCCACGCTCAGGTGGTATTTCCGTTCAGGTGGCGCGGCAGTTGCGCATGGCGTGGGCGAAGGCGGCGCCGCGGTCGCGGTAGTCGCGGAAGCGGCCGAAGCTCGCCGCCGCCGGCGAGAGCAGGACGACGCCGTCGGGTCTCGCCCAGCGGTAGCCCTCGGCGACGGCGGTGGCGAGATCGGGCGTGTCCACGACGGTGACGTGCGGGCCGGCGCCGGCCTGGGTGACCTGGCGGCGGATGTCCGGGCCGTTGTCCGGCACGGTGAGGACGAACGTGTCCAGGCTGCGGCCGCGCAGGCCGACCGCGAGCGGGCTGTAGTCGATGCCGCGGCTGTAGCCGCCGACGATGAGCGCGACCCGGCGGCTGTCGAAGGCGTCCACGGCCGCCAGCGTCGGCAGGACGTTCGTCGACAGGCTGTCGTCGACGAAGCTGACCCCGTCCACCGAGCCGATCATCTTCAGGCGGCTGTCCAGGCCGGTGAAGCCCGCCGCGGCGGCCCGCAGCGCGTCGTCGTCGTCCGCCTCGGGCACACCGAGCGCACGCAGGCAGGCCCTGGCGATCATTGCGTTGCGCCGGTTGTGCCGGCCGAGCAGTCCCAACGGGCGGGTCCAGTCACCGGCGTCACCGGTGGCATCAACGCCGACGTAGCTGATGGCGCCAGCAGGGCCGACAGCTACGCCGGAGCCAGCGATACCG
>NZ_CAKKTL010000114.1:7126-10156 GCF_920664355.1 Protofrankia sp. CiP1_Cm_nod2 | reverse complement strand
TATCAACCGGGCTGGCGGTATCAACCGGGCTGGCGGTATCAACCAGGCTGGTGGGTCCAACCGGTCCAACCGGGCTGGCGGGGCCAACCGGGCGGGCGGGGCCGGCGATGTCGGCGGAGCCGTCGTCGGCGTGCACCCAGTGCACCTTCGGGCCGAGGAGGTGCCGGTGGGCGCGGATCAGGTCGCTGTCGCCGTTGGCGACGGTCAGTTCGGCGCCGGGCTGCGAGCAGGCGGACAGCTTGTCGCGGTAGTACGTCTCGGGGTCGTTGTCGTGCCAGGGCAGATGATCGGGATGCAGGGAGGTCAGCGCGACCACCGGCGGGGAGCAGGCCAGGTCGGCCGCCTGGTAGCTGGAGATCTCGACGACCCAGAAGTCATAGTCGCCGCCGGCCTGTGGGTCGTGCGGCGGCAGGCCGATGTTGCCCGCGACCAGGCAGCGGTAGCCGAGCCGGGTCAGCAGGTGCCCGGCGATCGCCGAGGTGGTGCTCTTGCCCTTGGTGCCGGTCACGCACAGCACCTTCGAGCGGTCGGCTTCGGCGAGCCACAGGCCCACCCCGCCGACCACCGGGATGCCGCGCCGCTGAAGGGCCCGCACGGTCTCGCCGTAGCGGGAGATCCCCGGCGTCTTGACGACGACGTCACAGCGGGTGAGGGCGTCGAACCCGCCGGCGGCGGTCGTCAGCAGCGGCCTGCCGTCGACGTGGGCCCGGCCGGGGGCGTCGTCGACGAGCACCGGGTCGATCCCCCGGGCGAGGCAGGCCCGCAGGTTGGCCTCGCCCTCGCGTCCCAGGCCGTAGATGCCGACCGCGCGGCCGCGCAGGTCAGACCAGGAGATCGTCGGGCGCATACCGGTCCGGGACGAAGTGGCGGCCATGGGGGACGAGCAGTTTCTCGGGCGCGGGCTCCTCGGGCAGGGGGCCGAGCGCGGCCAGCACGGCGGAGCCGGCCCGGTCAGCCCGCGGGGCGGCCAGCGCGGTGGCGGCCCGGCACTCGGTGATGTCACCGACGCATTCCCAGGGCTTGTTGTCCGCGGACAGCCCCAGCAGGGTGCGGAACCGGCCCAGCAGTGTCACGTCGGCCAGCGGCTCGCGGCCGTCGAACACCTGCCGCAGCGCCGGCTCGGCGATGAAGGGAGCGAGAATCAGGTCGATGAAACAGCATTTGTCGCACCGGCCGCACCACCTGTCCAGCCGCTGCGCCGGGTCGATGTGGAAGGCACGGTTGCAGCTGCGGAAATGGTCGAAGTACTGCGGCAGCGCGGCGAACCGGCGGGCGATCCACAGTTCGGTGAACGGGCGCAGCAGCGAGAAGTAGTCCGGGCCGCCGGCCAGCGTTTCCGCCAGCACCGAGCGCAGGGAGTTCTCGAACGCCTCGCTCTTGGAATACTGGTGGTTGACGGACCGGCCGTCGACCTCGATGGTGCCCACCGACGCGGACCACTCGTTGGACATCACCACGGCGTCCCGCCCGTCCAGGACGGCCGCCAGGAGCGCGATCGCCGAGAGGATTCCGGTGACCGGGACGTGCCCGTTGAGAAAACCGAGCTCCGCCGACCGCAGCAGCTGGGGGTCGATGAGCCGTTCCGCCCGCACGACCGGGAAGCCGGTGACGCGGGCGGGCCGTTCGATGGCGTCGAAGCGGTCCCCGGGCCGGTTGACCACGAACAGCGCCGGGTCCTTCGCCAGCGGCCGGAGGAGCTCCGCGGTGACGATGGAGTCCACCCCGCCGCCGAAGGGCACCAGCGGCCGGCTCTCCCGCGGGCTGAACGCCACCGGCGCCGTCCGTTCCAGCCGGGGGCCGACGATCCGCAGGCCGGAGAGGTCGAGGTTGTTGCGGTAGGCGAACTCGCCCAGGCCGTCCAGGTAGAACTCGCGGAGGAAGGCGCGTTCGATGTCCGTCACCGCGGTGTCGCCGAGGTCGACCACCGGCGGGGCGGCGGACTTGTAGTAGGAGACCGCGGCCAGCAGGAATATCAGCCGGGCCGTCTCGGCGGCGGCCGGCTCGTCCCAGGCGCCGCCGCCGGGGAAGGTGATCTCCTCGCGGAAGTCCCGCCCGTCGAGCCGGTAGCGGCACACCAGCCGGTTACGGGACGTGTCGATGTCGTAGCCGACGTAGTGGAAGCTCTCCCCGCGCGGGGGTGACACCGTCATGAGCGGTCCTTTCCGCGCGGCTGGACCGGCTGGTCCTTGCCGCGCAGCCGGGCCACGGCGGCGAACCGGCCGCACGGGCCGCCGGCCCGATGGCTGAAGAACGGTGTGCCCGGACCGCCGGTGCCGATGGCGGTGACGTGCACCTGACCTGCCGGTACACCCGCGGCGACCAGCTGCAGGGTGTTGGCCCGCCACAGGTCGAAGGCCCACCGGCCGGTGCCGTCGGGCCGCGCCACCTCGTCGAGCCGGTCACCGAAGGCGGTGCGGGCCGCGTCGACGACGTCCGCGCCGACCTGGTAGCGGTCGGGCTGGATGGCCGGCCCGACGCAGGCGACGATGTCACGCGGGTCGCTGCCGAGCTGGCGCATGGCCGTCACCGCGGCGGGGGTGGCCCCGCGGACGGTCCCGCCCCAGCCGGCGTGCACGCAGGCCAGGACACCGGCCACCGGGTCGTGCAGGACAAGCGGGACACAGTCGGCCGCCAGGACGGCGAGGACGACACCGGGCACCGCGGTCACGAGCGCGTCGGTCGCCGGTATCGCGTCCGCGGCCGAGCGGGCGCCCCGGCCGCGGTGCTCGTCGGTGACGACGGCCACGTCGCGGCGGTGGACCTGCTCGCAGAACACGAAGTCGTCGAGGTCCGCGTCGAGCGCGGCGGCCACCGTCGCCCGGTTCGCCAGCACAGCCGCGTCGTCGTCCCCGACATGCAGGCCGAGGTTCAGCGAGGCGTAGCGGCCCATGGACACCCCGCCGTCGCGGGTCGTGACGAAGGCGTCCACGGCGTGTCCGCTCAGGGCCGGCCAGCGCAGCACCCGCAGGCCCGAGGCGGTCCACTGGAACCGCCCTCCGACCGCGTTAGCCGGCGTCCTGCCCGTGGACG
>NZ_CAKKTL010000114.1:6188-6770 GCF_920664355.1 Protofrankia sp. CiP1_Cm_nod2 | reverse complement strand
CTGCACCCGTGGACGCTGTGCCTGCGGACGCTGTGCCCGTGGACGCCGTGCCCGTGGACATTGTTCCCGGCCTCGACATTCCCGACCTCGGCGGTCGTTTCTCGGAACTGCCCGGTACCGTCTTACGCGATACCGGGCGATGTATGGGAGATCCAGTACGGTGAACACTGCCGGAATCTTTTGGAGAAAACGCGGAAGACGCTGTCCCTCCGGATGTCCCACCGAGCGGCGTCCGATTACGGCGTCGACGGGCCGTCCGTTCCCGGTTCGATATTCTCTTTCGTTCGCCCGGGCGGACGTCGAGGATTGTGTCCGCCGTTCCGCCTCCTTCGACCTGTATTTGTTCGCTTGCTCCGAATCGTAGCACCGCCGCGGCCTGGCCGGTGTATCGGCGCCCGTTACCGACGGGCCTGCGGTGAGAATGCAAAGCCCGAGAATATTCCACTCTAACGCCCGTATCCGCACGATCGTCAACCTGGTCGGGTATGGCGGCGACACGTCCGCTCCGTGTCACGTTGCCAACCTCGCGTCACGTTGCCGGTCTCACGTTACGTCACCGACCGGCCGGTCCTGCCGGAGGCC
>NZ_CAKKTL010000114.1:3826-5560 GCF_920664355.1 Protofrankia sp. CiP1_Cm_nod2 | reverse complement strand
ACCGTGTTCGCGATCGTCATGGCCGCGATCACTATGATCGCGATCATCGCGTTCGCGGCCATGGTGGCACGGCCTCGTCCGTCCTGGTGCCCGCCGGCTGGTCAGGATGTCTCCGGCAGCAGGACGTTCGGGTTGAGGATGCCGGCGGGATCGAGGGCCCGCTTGAGACGGCGGAACGCCGCGATCTCGCTGGGTGAGCGGTTCAGCGGCAGCCAGCGGCGTTTCGCCGTGCCGATCCCGTGCTCCGTGCTGATGCTGCCACCGCTGTCGGCGACGAGCCTGAACACGGCGTCCTCGATCCGCCGGTCCTCGGCGTCCCCGGCGGCGTCCCCGCCCCGGCCGCCGCTACCGCCGCCGCTACCGCCGCTGGTGCCGGTGACGTTGACGTGCACGTTGCCTTCGGCGACGTGGCCGAACAGCCAGGTCCTCGCCTCGGGGGCGATCCCCGCGACGGTGGCCGGGACAGCCTCGACGAACGAGGGCAGGACGCCCAGCGGCAGGGTGACGTCCATCTTGACGGGCGTGCCGAAGGTGCTGATCGACTCGGTGTGCCGTTCCCGGTAGGCCCACAGTGCGCGGCAGCCGCGCGCGTCGCCCGCCAGGGACGCGTCCTGGACCCCGGGCAGGCTGGCGACGGCGTCCGCCAGCGTCTCCAGCACGGTGGCCCGCCCGCCCGTCCCGGCACCACCGAGGCCACCGAGGCCACCGAGGCGCCCGGGACCTCCGGCACCGCCGCCGGTGACGCCCCGGCCCGCGATGTTCCTGCCGGGGATGCCGCCGGCGGTGACGCCGCCTCCCGCGTAGACGCCGGTCTCGTCCGCGATCTCGACCAGCAGGTAGGCCGGGTGCTGGCCCCGCAGCGGCCGGGACAGGTGGCAGGCGCGGATCACCAGCTCCAGGCCGGGGGAGAGCATCAGCTCGGCGGCCGCGAGCGCGGGCAGGCCGTTGCGCAGCAGGGATGCCGCGGTCACGGCCTGCTCCACCGAGGCGAAGCCGAGCAGCCCGACCGCCCGCGCCCGGGTGGCCGGTACCAGCCGGACCCGCACCGCCGTGACCACGCCGAGCGTCCCTTCGCTGCCCGCGAGCAGGGACGGCAGGTGGTAGCCGGTGTTGTCCCTGGGCAGGCCGGTGAGGTGGGAGACGATGCTGCCGTCACCCAGGACGGCCTCCACGCCGAGCAGCTGGGCCCTGGTGTCCCCGTGGCGCAGGACGCGCAGGCCGCCGGCGTTCGTCGCGACGGTGCCGCCGACCGTGGCGCTGTCCCGGCTGGCGAGGTCCACGCCGTAGGCGAGGCCGGCGGCGGACGCCGCCCGGTGCAGGCTGCTGACCAGCACCCCCGCACCGGCGGTGGCCTGCGCGGCCGCCGTGTCGACGGACAGGGTGCCGGTGAGCCCGCGCAGGCTCAGCACGATCTCCCCACGGGTGGGGACCCCGCCGCCGACGAGCCCGGTGTTGCCGCCCTGGGGCACCAGCGGGGCCCCGTACCGGGCGCAGGTCTCGACGACCGCGGCCACGCCGGCGGTGTTCGTCGGGCGGACGACGGCGGCCGTCCGCCCGACGAAGCGCCCGGTCCAGTCTCCGACGTAGCCGGCGACGATGTCGGGGTCGGTCAGCACGCGCGTGTCGCCGATCGCATCACGCAGTGTTTCCAGTACGGGGTCTCGGGCCATGGCGCAGGCTCTTCCTCGTGATCTCTTCGTCGTAGCCGGCCCGGCGGCGGGACGGGCCGGTGGG
>NZ_CAKKTL010000114.1:0-3471 GCF_920664355.1 Protofrankia sp. CiP1_Cm_nod2 | reverse complement strand
CCGGTGAGTCGGTGAGTCGGTTACGGCAACACGTATCACCGTTGCGATGGTGTGCTGCTTCGCATATCCGGGCGACTCCGCAGGGTTGATTGTTGTTCGGTGTGTCCGGTGGTTCCGTGGGCCGATGCCCGACACGCCCGCGATGGTCGGTGTCGAAAGGGCCTCCGGCGTGGACTATTCGGGGGAAGGCGTGACGGCGTTCCGCGCCGGGGTGCGTTCGTCCCGGTGCTCCGGGGATTCGTCGGGGGCGAGAACGAAAGGACGTGCCGGGGATGGAGCCGGGGATGGTGCCGGGGAGGGTGTCGGGGTGAGTGGCATGACCGGTCTGATGACGAGCCCGCCCCGGCCCGGTGTTTCCCGGCCGGCCGCGGGCGGCGGTGACGGCGACCGGGTGCCGCTGCTGGCCCGGCCGCTGGCGTCCTACTACCTGTTGCTGTTCTCCGCCGGCCTGTTGTTGCTGCTCGGTCTGATCATGGTGCTTTCCGCCTCCAGTGTGCGTGCTTTCGAGGAGCTGGGCTCCCCGTACGCGGTGTTCGCCCGCCAGGCGACCTGGGTGGGTATCGGCCTGCCCCTGCTGGTGCTCGGCAGCCGGCTGCCGGTCCGGGTGTTCCGGCTGCTGGCCTATCCCACGATGGTCGTTTCCCTGCTGTTGCTGCTGGTCGTGCTGACGCCGCTCGGCAAGTCGCTCAACGGCGCCCAGCGGTGGATCGAGCTCGGGCCGTACACGCTGCAGCCCAGCGAGATCGCGAAACTCGCCCTCGTCCTGTGGGGCGCCGATCTGCTGGTACGCAAACGCAAGCTGCTGGGGGAGTGGAAGCACCTGCTGGTGCCGCTCGTCCCCGGCGCGCTGCTGATCTCTGTTCTGATCATGCTTGAGCCGGACATGGGCACGACGATCGTGGTGCTCACGGTCCTGCTCACCCTGCTGTGGGTGGTCGGGACGCCACTGCGGGTGTTCGCCGCGCTCAGTGGGGCGATCCTGGCGGTCGGGACCATCCTGGCCGTCCGGGAGCCGTACCGGCTGGAACGGCTGATGTCCTACCGCGACCCCTTCGCGGACGCCCACGACACCGGCTTCCAGGCCGTGCAGGGCCTGTACGCGCTGGCCTCCGGAGGCTGGTGGGGGGAGGGCCTCGGAGCCTCCCGGGAGAAGTGGCCGGGGCTGCTGCCCAACGCCCACACCGACTTCATCCTCGCCATCATCGGGGAGGAGCTGGGCCTGCTCGGCACGCTGGTCGTCGTCATGCTCTTCGCCGTGCTCGGGTTCGCCGGCATCCGGGTCGCCCACCGCAGCACCGACCCGTTCATCCAGCTCGCCGCCGCGGCGGCCACCGGCTGGATCATCGGCCAGGCGGTGGTCAACATGGGGGCGGTGGTGGGGCTGCTGCCGATCACCGGCATCCCGCTGCCGCTGGTGTCCTTCGGCGGCTCCGCGCTGGTCCCGACGATGCTCACGGTGGGCATGCTGCTGTCGTTCGCCCGCCACGAGCCGGCGGCCGCCGCGGCGATCAGCTCCCGGGCGGCGGCCCGGCGCGACGCCCGGGACCGCGCCGGCGCCGACCACTGGTGGCAGCGCCTCCACGTCCAGCCGGGGCCCGGCCAGCAGACGCACGGCGGCTACCGCGCGGACGTCCGGTATGAGGACGATCCGCGGGCCTCCGTCCGCTGGTGATCCGTCGGTCTGCCTTTGCGTGCCGGTCCACCCGCGACGGGCGGTGACGAAGCCGGAACCGTCCACGGATGGTGACCGGGTGGCCGTTGCCCGGCCGGGCGTGACACAGGCCGGAAGCCTTGACGCACGGACGGTCAGTGGGAAAAGTGGTTCACATGTCGGTCGGAACGCGCCTGGTCCGGCGTCGCTGTGTCGACTTCGCGCGCAGCGACAGCTGTCTGTGTCGATAGGTCCCGGCACATTCGTTCTTCCGATCTTCTTTCGTGACTGAGACGCTGGCCGCGATCGGCTGGTGACGGACCGTTTGCCCGCAGGCTTTCCTCCGGCCGTGAGGGTGGACGCCGTTCCCGCGGACGCCGCTGGCGGCGGTCACTGTCCCCGTTGACCGTCCGGAACCGGATCTTCTCTATCGCTCTATCGCCGTGAGAAGGGACAGCCCGGCCAAGGGCTGAAGGACGGTCATCAAAGGCGGTGTGCTGACTGTGTCGCGCCGCCGGCGGCCCGGCGGGAAAAGCGAGAAGGGGAAAAGGATGGTGGAGCACCGGTGATGACCCCGTGACGTCCCAGCACGTGGAGTCGTTAGGCACCGCGCCGTTGGGTACCGCGCCGTTGGACGCGGCGCCGTTGGATGTGGTGCCGTGGGACCTGCACGCCGACGTGGTCGTCGTCGGTGGCGGGCTGGCCGGCACGTGGGCTGCCCTGGCCGCCGCCCGTCAGGGTGGCACGGTCGTCCTGGCGGAGAAGGGCTACTGCGGTACGAGTGGTGTGACGGCGACCGCCGGGGTCGGCCACTGGTGGGTGCCGCCGCGGGAACAGGACCGCGCCGAGGCGTTACGGGAACGCCAGGCCAGGGCTTTCGGGCTGGGCGAGGAAAGCTGGATGCGCCGCGTTCTCGCCCAGACCTGGGAGCTGCTGCCCACCATCGGTGAGACGTTCCGCTTTCCCACCGACGACGACGGGGCCACCCAGTACCGGACGGTGCGCGGCCCGGAGTATCTGCGGGCCATGCGGCGGCTGGTCAGGCGCGCGGGCGTGCGCATCCTCGACCACAGCCCCGTGCTCGAGCTGCTCGTCCACGCCGACGGCTCGGTGGCGGGCGTCCACGGGGTGCGCCGGCAGCCCGGCGAGGGCCATCAGCCCGGGGCGGACTATCAGGTCGCCGCCGGCGCGGTCGTGCTGGCGACCGGCGGCTGCGGTTTCGCCTCCCGGCTGCTCGGCTCGCAGAACAACACCGGGGACGGATATCTGATGGCGGTCGAGGCGGGGGCGGAGCTCTCCGGTATGGAGTTCTCCAACTATTACACGCTGTCGCCGGCGTGGTCGACGATGACCCGGTCAATGTCCTATCTGTTCGGTACCTATTTCGACGCCGACGGCCAGGAAATCCCCCTGGGCAGGCCGTTGCACACCGAAACCCTGGCCCGGGCGATGCTGGCCGGCCCGGTGTACACCCGGCTCGACCGCACCCCGCAACACATCCAGCGGCAGATGCCGAGGGTGCAGCCCAATTTCATGCTTCCCTTCGACCGGAAGGGGATCAACCCGTACACCGACCTGTTCGAGGTCACCCTGCGTTGCGAGGGGACGATCCGCGGTACCGGTGGCCTGCGGATCGTCGACGACGACTGCGCGACCACGGTGCCGGGGCTGTTCGCCGCCGGTGACGCGGCCACCCGGGAGCTGGTGGCGGGCGCCACCTCCGGGGGCGGCGCCCAGAACTCCGCGTGGGCGTTGTCGTCGGGCACCTGGGCGGGCCGGGCGGCCGTCGCCCACGCGCGCCGGGCGGCCGGCCGTGGCGT
>NZ_CAKKTL010000113.1:3727-17520 GCF_920664355.1 Protofrankia sp. CiP1_Cm_nod2 | reverse complement strand
CCCGGCGGCAGCGGCACCCCCGGCGGCGCCGCCGGCCCCGCCGCACGCGGCCTGCTGCCCGACACGGCCTTCGCCGTGCCGCCTGGCGCACCTGACGACCCGGCCGCCGGGGATGCCGCCGCCACCCACCCGTCCCCGCACCTGCTGCAGGACCTGTGGGCGGCGTTACGGGTGCTCTCCGAGCGCGCCCCGGTGGTGCTCGCCGTCGACGACACCCATCTCGTCGACACGGCCTCCCTGCGTGGGCTGATCTACCTGGGCCGGCGGCTGGGCTCCCAGCGGGTACTGCTGGTCGTCACCGAGCTGGCGGACCCGGCCGGGGACCGGCTGCGCAACGCCTGGCAGACCGACCTGCTGCGCCACCCGCGGTGCCACCGGCTGCGGGTCGGCACGCTGTCGGTGCGCGGGGTGGCCGAAGTGCTTACACCGCGGCTGGGTACGGTCGCCGCAGGTGCGGTGGCGTCGGGCTGGTGGGAGCTCACCGGCGGCAACCCGCTCCTGCTGCGGGCGCTGCTCGAGGACCTGCCGGCCACCTCCGCCCCGGCCCCGGCCCCGGCCCCGGCGTTGGTGCCGGCCGGGCAGCCGGCCCGGCCGGCACCCGGTGAGGCGTTCGGCAAGGCGGTGCTGACCTGCCTGCGCCGCGGCGGTGAGCCGTTGCTGAGGGTGGCGCGGGGGATCGCGGTGCTGGAGGAGGCCGGTTCGGCGGGCCTGCTCCCGCGGCTGCTCGACGCCGACCCGGCCGACGCCGGCCCGGCCGCCACGCATCCGGCCGCCACGCATCCGGCCGCCACGCATCCGGCCGCCACGCATCCGGCTGGTACGCATCCGGCTGGTACGCATCCGGCTGGCACCGACCCGACCGTGGCCGGGCCGGTCCCCACCCGCATCCTCGACATTCTTGAGGCCGCCGGCGTACTGCGCGCCGGCCGTTTCCGGCACGCCGCGGCGCGCGCCGCCGTGCTGGCCGACCTGGACGGCCCGGCCCGCACGACGCTGCACCGCCGCGCCGCCAGGCTGCTGTACAGCAGCGGCGCTCCGGCGGAGGACGTCGCGGTCCACCTCGTCGCGGCGGAGCACGCCGGTGAGCCCTGGGGGCTCGACGTCCTGTGCCGGGCCGCCATGACCGCCCTCGGCCGTGACGATGTGGGGCGCGCCCTGGAGTGCCTGCGGCTGGCCGGCCTGGCCTGCCAGGACGACGACCAGCGCGCGACGGTCGCGTTGCTGCGGGCCCGCGTCGAGTGGCGGATCAACCCCGGGGCGGCGCTGCGGCACGTGGAGCCGCTGGTCCCGGCGCTGCTCACCGGAGAGCTGTCGAGCCAGCACAGCATCCACCTGATCAAGCTTCTGCTGTGGCATGGCCGCGAGGACGACGCGACCACGGGCCTGCGGGGGCTGGAGGCACGGCGTGGCCGGCTCGACCCGCAGTCGCTGGCCGGCCTCGACCTCATCCGCGAGTACCTGCCGGCGAACCATCCGCCGCTGGCGGCCAGGCTCGCCGCGTTCGACGGCGCGGACGACCGGCGCCCGCAGACGGCCGGGCCGAGCGCGGCCACCGGTGCGGCTGCCAGCGTGGCCGCGTCCGTCACCGATGGTCCCCAGCTGCCGTCCGTGACGACGCTGACCGACGTCCTGCGTGCCGGTGCCAGCCGCGACACGGTCCGCACCGCCGAGTGGGTGCTGCAGGCCACCCCCCTCGACGACATGACCCTGGGCTCGCTGGAGTGGGCGCTGCTCGTGCTGGCCTACGCCGAACGCGCCGACATCGCCGCGCCCTGGTGCGACCAGTTCCTGCGCGAGGCCGCGCTACGGCGGGCGCCGACGTGGCAGGCGATGCTCTCGGGCATCCGCGCGGAGATCGCGGTGCATCAGGACGACGCGCCGGCGGCGCAGCGCCACGCCCGGGAAGCGCTGACGCTCATCCCCGCGTGGACGTGGGGGGTCGGTGTCGGCCGGCCACTATCAGCGCTGATCATGGCTTCGACGGTCACTGGCTGCAACATCGCTGACCAGGCCTGCGATCGTCCTCATGATCAGGCCGGCGGCCGCACCGCCGACCGCACCGGCAACCACATTGCCGACCACGCCGGCGACCACGCCGGCGACCAGGTCGCCGCGCCGATCCCGGACGCGATGTTCCAGACCCGTTTCGGCCTGCAGTACCTCTACGCGCGCGGCCAGCGGCGGCTGGCGTCCGGCCGGCTGCACGCCGCGCTCGACGACCTGCTGACCTGCGGGCATCTGATGACCGCCTGGGAGATCGACCTGCCGTCGTTCGTGCCGTGGCGAGTCGAGGCGGCGCTCACCCTGGCGCGCCTGGGCCGGGCCGCCGAGGGCCGGGCGCTCGCCGAGGAGCATCTGGCCCGTCCCGGCGCTGCCCGGGCGCGCGGGATGGGGCTGCGCGCGCTGGCCGCCACCCTGGAGCCTCGGGAGCGCCCCGCGGTGCTGCTGGCAGCCGTCGACATCCTCCAGGAACGCGGTGACCGGCTGCAGCTGGCCTATGCGCTGGCGGATCTCAGCGACGCCCACCGGCGCGCCGGCGAGCTGACCAAGGCTCGGATGATCACCCGTCGGGCCGTGCTGCTCGCGCAGGAGTGCGGCGCCGAGCCGCTGCGGCTGCGGCTGACCGACCGCGGCGGGGAGGACGCCTCCGGCTACGGCGGGGCTGTCGCGACGCTGTCGGCCGCCGAGCTGCAGGTCGCGATGCTCGCCGCCTCCGGCCGGACGAACCGGGAGATCGCCAAGAAGCTCTACATCACGGTCAGCACCGTTGAGCAGCACCTCACCCGCGCCTACCGCAAGCTGCGGGTCAGCGGCCGCGCGGACCTCCCGGTGATCCTGCACGCCTGAGCCGGCCGGGCCCGGACCGGGCAGACCGGGCCGGTCCGGGCCGGTCAGGCCGGCGGCGGCGCGGGTCTGCCAGGCAGGGGCAGGGGCAACGGTTCTCGCCATCCCGGCGACAACCTGATAACAGTACGGTGGCTGTCAGATGGCCGCCCGGTGGCCGGAAGCCCGGGGCGGGGGCCAGGCGGACCATCGGTGGCGGGCCGGACGGACTGCCAGCGGCTGGAATGAGGAGTAGCCTCAGCAGCACGCCCTGATTGTCAGGCGAAGAGCCTAGCCGAGCGCATCCGCTTGCGCCACGTCGGTGTTCCTCCCGCTCTCCCCGGACGGGAGCGACGACTGGCGTCCTGGTCGGGTTCTTCGATGGACCCATCATGACCGGCTCGTGGGTTGCACAGCAGGCAGGTGCCCCCGCGGTGTCCGTAGCTTCGGCGCGAAGGACACTATGACCATTAGTAGCATGGTGACCATTAGTAGCATGTGCGTGACTTATCGTAGCTCACATGTGCCCGCACGTGCGCCTGTCAGCCCGCGCGTGCCTGTCCCGGCCCGCGACGCCGTGAGCCCGGCGGTCCCGTCCGCGCCGGTCATGCCCTGGGGGGAAGCCCGGCGCACCCGGCCTCACGACGCTCCGTCGCTGTCGGAGGCACCGCGGTGACCGCGCGGCCACCAGCCGGCCGGGGCCCCGGCCCGGGCGCCATGGTCCCCCTGGACACCACGCTCCCGACAGACAGCATGGACATGGTGGACTGTGTCAGCCCGGACGGCGTCGACCCGCATACCTCCGGCACGGATGCCACCAGCCCGCATGGTGCCGGCCCGGACGGTCACCGCCCGGACAGCGCCGCTCTGACCGGTCCCGGTCTCGGTCCGGGCGGCGTCGGGCTGGACGCCGCGGGCTCGAACAGCGTCGGCTCGAACAACGTCGGCTCGAACAGCGTCGGCGCGGACGGCCGGAGGCCCGCCGCCCGGGGCGTGATGGGACGGCTGGTAGCGGCCACGGACTGGGCCGGCACCGCGCTCGGCCCGGCCGGGGAATGGAGCCCCACCCTGCGGATGGCGGTGAGCCTCTGCCTGGACTCAGGCTTCCCCAAGGCGCTCCTGTGGGGGCCCGAGCTCGTCATGATCTACAATGACGCCTACCTGCCGATCCTCGGCCATAAACATCCACGCTCCCTGGGCCGGCCGTTCCGGCAGGCCTGGCCGGAGACCTGGGAGATCATGGGCCCGGCGCTCGAGCGGGTGCTCGCCGGCGGCGCCGCCGTCAGCACGGACGACCAGCTCCTCCTGCTCGACCGCCGTGGATATCAGGAGGAGTGCCACTTCACCCTCTCCCTGAGCCCGGTCCGCGACGTCCTGGGCGACGGCGGCGTGGCCGGTGTCATGGCGACGGGGCGGGAGACGACCCGGCAGGTGTTCGCCACCCGGCGGCTGACCTGCCTGCGCGAGCTCGCCACCGCCACCGCGGACTCGTACGACCCGTGGGAGGTGTGCACCCGTGTCGTCGAGGTGCTCGGCCGGTATCCCGCGGACGTCTCGTACGGCATCGTCCTGCTGCGCGACCCGGACGCGCAGCGGCCGGTGCTGCGCCCGGCGGCGTCCTGCGGCCTGGCCGGTGACCAGCGGGGCGTCGACCTTCTCGGCGTGCTCGGCGCCGAGGCGCCCCTTCCCGAGCTGGGCGACGCGCTGTTCTCCGGCCAGGCACGTCTCGTCCGGGAGCTGCCCGAGCGGTTCCCGATCCGGCTGGCCAGCGGCTGCCGGCCGCCGGGCTCGGCGATCGCCGCGCCGCTCGCCGAGGGCTGTGACGGGCTGGCCATCGGCCTGCTGCTCGTCGGGGTCAACGACCGGCTCGCCCCCGACGACGACTACCGTGACTTCGTCGAGCTGCTGGCCGGCCAGATCTCGACCGCGGTGGTGGTCGCGCGGGCCGGTGAGGTGGAGCGGGCCCACGCCGCCGACGCCCGCTACCGGGCCCTGCACGACGGGCTGACCGGGCTGCCCAACCGCACCGCCCTGCTCGACCGGCTCCACCAGGCGCTCACCGGCGCCCGGGGCGACCGGCCGCGCCGGGTCGCCATCCTGTTCGTCGACCTCGACGGCTTCAAGACGGTGAACGACTCGCTGGGCCATCACGCCGGTGACGACCTGCTCCGCGAGGTGGCGGGGCGGCTGCGCCGGGCTGTCCGCCCCGGCGACACCGTCGCCCGGTTCTCCGGCGACGAGTTCGCCATCCTGTGCGAGGGCGTCACCGCCGCGTCCTGCGTCGAGGCGGTCGCCGAACGCCTCGTCAGCACGCTGGCCATCCCCAGGACGGCCTGCGAGCGGACCATCACCGTGACCGCCAGCGTCGGCATCGCCGTCTCCGGCCCGGACCTGTCCGACCCCGAGGACATCCTGCACGCCGCGGACATCGCCATGTACGCCGCCAAGCGGCAGGGCCGCAGCTGTCACATGGTCTTCGACGAGAGAATGCGGGCCCAGGCCCGGCGCCGCGTGCGGACCGGCAACGACCTGCGCCGCGCGCTCGTCACCGACGAGCTGCGGCTGCTCTACCAGCCGGTGATGAACATGGCCGGCGAGCTCACCGGGGTGGAGGCCCTGCTGAGGTGGCAGCATCCCGAACGCGGCCTGCTCGAGCCCGACGCGTTCCTGGCCGTGGCGGAGGAGACCGGGCTGATTGTTCCGCTCGGCCGCCGCGTCCTGGAGATGGCCTGCCGGGCGGCCGGCAGATGGGCGTCGAAGCTGCCGGCCGGCATGGCGCCGCGGGTCGCCGTCGACGTCTCGGCCTGCCAGCTCGCCGATCCCCGCTTCCTGTCCGAGATCATCGCGCTGCTGGAGGCCACCAACGCCGACGACCGCTACGAGCTCGGCCTGGAGATCACCGAGAGCGCCTTCGTCGACGACGTCCCTGCCGTCACCGCCGCCCTGCACGACCTGTGCGCCCGCGGGGTCAGCCTGTACGTCGACGACTTCGGCGCCGGCCACTCGTCGCTGAGCTGTCTGCACCGCGCACCCCTCGACGGCATCAAGATCGACAAACGGCGTGTCGCGCGGATGCTCGAGGACCCCGCCGAGCACGCGGTCGTCGCCGCCGTCATCGGCCTCGCGCACACCTTCGGCCTCACCGCCGTCGCCAACGGCGTGGAAACACCCGAACAGCTCGCCGCGCTCCGGACGCTGCGCTGCGACCTCGTCCAGGGCTGCTTCCTCGCCAGCCCACAGCCCGGCCTGCCGAGCCTCCTGCACGGGCCCGGCCGGCAGCCCACCGCCACCGAACACCACTGACCCGGGAAGAACGTCGCCGCGAGTGGGGCGCTGACGTGGTTTCCGCCCCCGTTCGGCCCGCGCCCGCCGCGTCGCGGCCCTAATCGCGGCAGCGGTCGTCGGGAGGGGACGGGGGTGCTCCGGCGCTCGTGTATGTTGTCGGCGCGGTAATCCGGTTGTGATCGGATTTGGCTGAAGATGATGCTGTGAAGATGCTGCTGAAGGTGCGCCGAGAATCTTCTGAAAAAGAGAACAACCGGTAGGACGCCGGTGGCTGGCTGAATTTCCTGCCGGTCGTCCGCGTGGTCTGTGTCGGATAGCCGACTGACGGGTTGTCACGCTCCGTCGACGTACCAATAATCAGAGCGTCAACGGTAGCGATCTCGGTAATGGTGCATTCCGTTACGGGCCGGCGGCACCGTCCGTCGTCCATGCCGTTTGGCCGGGTTTCGTGCGGTGAGTCTCGTTCGGCGGGCTTCTCGGTGGAGCGGGAGCAAATGGCCGGTACCTCGCGGTGGCCCGGAGCCACGTCCGGAGGCGGCGGTCCTCTCCGCCGCGCCGCCCGCCGGGCCGGGGGAGGTTATTGGTGGTGTTTGTCCAGGTATCGTACGGAGATTTCATGATGTTCAGTGACGGGATCGGTGTCCGGTGGGCCGGCCGGCAGCCTCGTACCGGCCTGGGCCGTGTGCCCGCCCGCGGCACCCAGGACGTGGAGAAACGGCTGGCCGGATATCCGGCCGTCACCTTCCGTCCCGCTCCGGTGGATAGTTTCCCGGCGGCTCCGGGCGGGCGCCGACCCACCGTCACCGTTAAACAGGGAATCCGGGCGGACAGCAGTCGCGCACGCCATTCCGGTAGTATGGCAGAAGGCTACGAAAAGGATTTTCCGGACTCCGGGACGGATGCTGGCGAGCATGTTTCTTCGCGGGTCGGCGAGCTGTCGGATATTTTTCTCGCGTGCCGCTGGAAAATGTTCACAAGACGTATTTCCAGGTCGATGCCCTGGGCCTTTCACGTGGGCTGTCCCGGGCTGGGGCGCCCGGCCGGCCAGGGCGCCGTACCAGGATCACGGGAAGCTGTGCACCGGAGACCCGAAGGTAGCAGGTCTGAATTCACGCGACACCAGGAGAGGGGTGGATATGGGCAGGCCCGAGAGGCCGTTGGACGCGGCCAACGGCCCGATCGCCGAATTCGCTCGTGATCTGCGCGCGTTACGGAAGAGCGCGGGCGGCCCGAGCTACCGGCAACTCGCCCGTACCGCACTGTTCGCGCCGTCCGTGCTGTCCAGCGCGGCCAGTGGCCACCGGCTGCCCACCCTCGCGGTGACGCTGGCGTTCGTGTCCGCGTGCGGGGGAGATCCCGTGGCCTGGGAGCGGCGCTGGCGGCAGATCTCCGGACGGCCGGGCCAGCCACCAGGCCAGCCGGGCCAGCCACCAGGGCAGGCAGGCCAGCCGCTGGGCCAGTTGGGCCGGCAAGGCCAGGTAGGCCGGACAGGACAAGCAGGCCAGCCGGGCCAGCCGGGCCAGCCAGGCCGGATAAGCCGGATAAGCATGGTGGGCAGGACGGCTGGCTCCCAGGACGGCCGGGAGCCGGCCGTCCTGCCGGCCGACAGCCTGTTCGGCCTGGCGGGGGTGCCGTCCGTCACGCATGTGGCGACCAGTACGGTGACCAGCCTTGTCCGTCCCGCCCAGCTGCCCATGGGGCCGAGCGTGTTCGTCGGCCGCGCGCGGGAGCTGGCCGACGCGTTCCGGCTGCTCGGCCGCCCCGCCGGGCCGGTCAGGATGCCGCTGCTGGTCAGCGGGCCGATCGGGATCGGCAAGACGGCGTTCGCGCTCAGGCTGGCCCACGAGGTGTCCGCCGGCTTCCCGGACGGCCGGCTCTACGCGGATCTCGGCGACTGCGGTACGGGTGGCCGGTCCGTGGGCGGCATCGTGCGCGGTTTCCTGCACGCGCTGGGGGTGCCCGCCCACCTCGTGCCGGACGACCCGACGCAGCAGACCGGCCTGTACCGCTCGCTGCTCGCCCAGCGCAGGTTGTTCGTGCTGCTGACGAACGTCCGTGACGAGCGGTGGGCCCGGCCGCTGCTGGGGCAGACCGCGCGCAGCCAGGTCGTGATGACCAGCAGGGCACGGCTGCTCGGGCTGGACGGCACGCACCGGATCGATCTGGGCACGTTCACCCGCGAGGAGTCGATGACGCTGATCGGCCGGCTGGCCGGCGCGGAACGGGTACGGGCGGAACACGAAGCCGCCGACGCCATCGCCGAGCTGTGTGAGGACCTGCCACTCGCCGTCAGTATCGTCGGTAGGAAGATCGCAGCCCGGCCGGAGCTGACGATCGCGTACACCGCCAGCCAGCTCGCTGACCGCGACGCCCAGCTGGACATCCTCAGCGTCGGTGACGTCAACGTGCGGGACCGGTTCGCCCTGGCCTACCAGCTGCTGTCGCCGGCCGGACAGGCGCTCGTCCACCAGCTCGGCCGGCACAGGGCGGGCTGGACGACCGCGATCGGTGTCGCCGCCGACATGGGCATACCGATCGGGTCGGCGGACGAGCTGCTGGAGTCGATGGTGGACGCCGGCCTGCTACGGCGGGCCAGCGTCGCCGGTCGTTACAGTGTGTCAAGGCTGTTCAGCGCGTTCGCCGGGAACGTGCAACGGGACGCCGGGCCGCTGCCGGTCTCGCTGGTGGACGGCGGGGCGCGGCGGGTGGCGCTCGAACCGTTCCGCCGCGACGCCGGGCCGGCCCTGCCAGCCCTGCCAGCCACCAGACCCGGCGTTGATTGTTCGGATCCGGCGGTTCTTCCAGTCAACGTCACGCGTGGTCTGAATGGTTCACAAATCACCCGGACGGTTATTGCCGACGCATAACGCCCGACGGGCGGCACGTCATACTGCCGCAGGCCGCCACCGGGCTGATCGGCCAGCTGCGCGAGCGCGGCTTCGAGTCGATCGGCGCGGACCTGTCGGAACTGCTCAAGGCCGGCGGCAGTGTCAAGTGCTGCACCCCGGAGCTGCGTGCCGAGAGGGCCGAAGGACCGCGGCGCGGCCGGTGAGCCGGCCGAATCCACTGACTGTCAGGATTTGTTTGCCCGTTGGAATACGCGGGCCAGGCGCGACCGTCGACAACACGGCCCCCGATCGGCCACGACAGCCCCGGCCGGGTATATGCTCGAAACGCTGACCGGCCATTGCCCGGTGCGCTCGGCACCGAGATCGGACCACGTTACCGAACGGTTGTGCTAAACGACGGCCGTACCAAACGGCAATTATACCAGATGGCGGCTGTATTGAACAGCTGTATCGGACGGCTGTGCTGAGCCGCTCCATCATGTCGCTCCGCCGTGTCGACATGCCGTGTCGATTTCGCTCGCCGGCCCACCGGGACGCATTCATGTAAATGAACAGCCGGGTAAATCGATACGTCTGGCCCGGCATGACCGAGGAGTGAGTGGAGCATGGTGGAGAACATTCAGCGGACCAGGGCGGAGCTGCTGCGGTCGCTGCACGACAGCGGGGTGCTGGTGCTGCCGAACGCGTGGGACGCCGGCAGTGCCGCGCTGATCGCGCAGGCGGGCGCGAAGGCGGTCGCCACGACGAGCGCGGGGGTCGCCTGGTCGGTCGGCCGGCCCGACGGGCAGCACCTGACCCGGGCCGAAGCGGTCGAGCAGGTCCGGCGGATCGCGGCCGTCGTGGACGTCCCGGTCACGGCCGACGTGGAGGGGGGATACGGCCCCGCCCCCGAGGATGTCGCGGCGACCGTCGAAGCGGTGGTCGCCGCCGGCGCGGCCGGGGTGAACATCGAGGATTCGCAGGCCCCCGGCGGCCCGCTGTTCGATGTCGCGGCCCAGGCTGAGCGGCTTCGTGCCGCCAGGTCCGCGGCGGCGCGGGCGGGGCTGCCGGAGCTGCTGGTCAACGCGCGGACCGACGTCTTCCTGTTCGGTATCGGCGAGCCCGGAGGGCGGCTGGCGGACGTGCTCGCCCGCGCGGCGGCCTATGCCGAGGCGGGCGCCGACAGCCTCTTCGTGCCGGGCCTGCTCGACCTGGACGTCGTGGCCACGCTGGTGACGGCGTCACCGTTGCCGGTCAACGTGATGGCCGGGCCGGGCGCCCCGAGCATCGCCGAGTTCGAGGCGGTGGGCGTGCGCCGGGTGAGCGTCGGTACCGCCATCAGCCAGGCGGCGTACTCGGTCGCCCAGCGCGCGGCCACCGAACTGCTCGTCAAGGGCACCTACACCGAGCTCGAGGGAGCCCTCGACTTCGGCGGCATCAACGGCCTGTTCGGCTGAGGGCCGGCGTGCGCGGCCGATGGCCGGCCCGTCCGGTTGACGGCTCGGTCTGTCCGGTTGATGGTCGGCATGGCCGGTGATTGATTGTCCGGTCCGGTCAACCCTGTCGGTCAACGGACGCTTCCGCTGAGATCGAGTCATGGCGCAGACGACTAAGACAAAGAACTCGGCGGAAGCGGATTCCCCGGCCGGCGTTATCGCGGTCCTGCGGGCGACGCCGCCATCAGTCAGGTACCTGCTGGGAGGCGTGCTCGTCAACCAGCTGGGCGCGTTCGTACAGACATTCCTGGTGCTGTATCTGACGGTTCGCGGATTCTCTGTCGGCCAGGCCGGCCTCGCGCTGACGGCATACAGCGTGGGCGCGGTGTTCGGCACGCTACTGGGTGGGGAGCTGACCCAGCGGGCCGGCCCGCGGGCGACCATCACCGGCTCGATGGTGACCTCGGCCGTGATCGTGGGGCTCGTCCCATGGCTGAGCGGCCTGTCGGCCTTCGGGCTCATCTTCGTCGCCGTCGGGCTGGCCGGCCTGGTCACCCAGGCCTACCGGCCCGCGGCGGCGATGCTGCTCAGCGATCTCATGCCGGAAGAACACCAGGTCATGGGCTTCTCGATGATGCGGACCGCGCTGAACATCGGTGCCGCGCTGGGCCCGCTGATCGCCGCCGGGCTGATCCTGCTCGACTGGGACCTGCTCTTCTGGCTCGACGCGCTCACCGCGCTCGTGTACGCGGCGGTCGCGCACACCTTCCTGCCCGGCACGCAGGCCCCACCGGAGGAGACGGAACCGGCCGGGGGCGGACGGTCCGGATACAGTGTGCCACTGCGTGACGGCAACTACCTGTTCTTCCTGGCCTCGGTGCTGCTCGGATCCATGATCTACATGCAGTACGTGGTCGCGCTGCCGCTGAAGATCTCCGATGACGGCCATCCGGCCGCGCTGTACAGCGCGGCGCTCGCCACCTCGTCCGTCACCCTGATCCTGTGCGAGCTGAAGATCACCTCCTACGTCAGGAACTGGCGGCCGAACCTCGTGGGCGCGCTCGGCACCGTGGTCATGGGGGCCGGCCTTGCCACGTACGGCCTCGCCACCGGCTCGGCCGCGCTGGTAATCGTCAGCACGGTGGTGTTCGTGACCGGTGTGATGATCAACGGGCCCACGATGTTCGCGCACCCGGCCAGGTTCCCGGCCGCGGTGAAGGCCCGCTACATCGGCGTGCACCAGGCGACGTTCGGGCTCGGCCTCGCGCTCGGGCCGGTCCTCGGCGTGCTCGCGTGGGAGCGGCTGGCCAACGGCGTCTGGCTGGTGTGCGGGGCCGTCGGCGTCATCGCCGCGCTGTGCGCGCTGGTGGGCATGCGGGAGAACGCGGGACGCGCCGAGCGGCAGGTGGCGGCGCGGCGGAAGGCGGCGGCCCACTGAAAGCGGCGGCCCGCTGAACGGGGCACCGCACGCCGGACGGAACGCGGCGCCGCTTCCCGACGGGAAACCACGGAGTGCTCTCTTCCCGGCACCGCGCGCCGGACGGAACACGGCACCGGAAAAGAACGCCGTGCCGAAAAAGAACGTAGCACGCCGGAAAAGAATATGGCATGCCGAGCGGATGGTACGCCGGATAACGCCGCCCACGCCGGGCGGCGTTATCTCGTGCCCGGCCGTCCCGGGTGCCGGCCGTCCCGTTTCTTTGATTGTCTCCGCCGACCAATTCTTTCGATCAATGATCCCGCCGTATTGAATCGTGATGTGCCGGTGAACCGGGGCGTACCAATGAACCGGGACCGGCCACGAAGAGCAGGATCACGGGGATCGGAGTGGGATTTTGACCGACCAAGAGGTTGACATACTGGCTGTCGGCGCCGGGCCGGCGAACCTGGCACTGGCGATCGGCATCGAGGAGTCCGGTGTACGGGAGCTGGCGGAGCACACCCTGCTGCTGGAGCAGTATCCGGACGTCAAATGGCAACGCAACCTGCTGCTGCCCTGGGCGCGCAGCCAGGTGTCGTTCCTGAAGGACCTGGTGACGCTGCACAACCCGCGGAGCAGGTTCACCTTTCTGAACTTCCTGCACGAGCAGGGCCGGCTGGACGAGTTCGTGAACCTGGGCACGTTCAACCCGTTCCGCTGGGAGCTGTCGAACTACCAGCAGTGGGTCGCGGACTCCCTGGAGCATGTCGGCGTCCGCTACGGCGCCCGGGTCGAGCGGGTCGAGCCCCGGCGGGCCGCCGACGGCACGGTCGTCGGATGGACGGTCACCCTGGGCGACGGCGGGACGGTGCGCTGCCGCGACCTCGTCATCGGCGCCGGCCGCGACCCCCACGTCCCCGAGGTCTTCCGCGGGCTGCCCGCCGACCGGCTGATCCACAGCACCGGGTACTGCACCCGCATCGCGCAGGTGCCGGCCGACCGGCCGCTGCGGGCCGTGGTGGTGGGCGGCGCGCAGAGCGCGGCGGAGATGTTCGTGGCGCTGCACCAGGACCTTCCGCTGAGCCGGCCGACCCTGCTGGTGCGCTCCGTCGGCCTGCGGAACTACCAGACGAGCAAGTTCGTCAACGAGCTGTTCTTCCCCTCCTTCGTCGACGAGTTCTTCGACAGCTCTCCCGAGACCCGCGCGGAGATTCTCGGTGAAATGCACCTGACGAACTACGCCGGGCTGGCCGAGCCCTTCCTCGACGAGCTGTACTCGATGCTCTACCGGCAGAGGATGCTGGGGGAGCGGCGATCCGCGGTACGGGCGATGACCGAGGTCATCAGCGCCCGGGCCGACGGCGACGACGTCGTGCTGGAACTGCGGGACCGCCGTAGCGGCAGGACCGAGCCGTTGCGCTGCGATCTGGTGCTGCTGGGGACCGGATACGAACCGAGAATGCCCGCGCTGGTGCGGGAGCTGGCCGGGCGGCTGGGCCTGGCCGACATCACGGTCAACCGGCGCTACCGCGTCGACCTGGACGGCTCGGCATGGGGCGCGGTGTACCTGCAGGGCGTCAACGAGCGGACCCACGGCATCTCCGACTCGCTGATCAGCGTGCTCGCCCACCGCTCCCAGGACATCCTCGCCGACCTGCTCGACCGGCGCGTTCCCTCGGTGGCGGCCCCGACGACGGTATCGGTGGCTGCCCCGGCGGTGCCGGTGGCGGCATCGGCGGCCTGGAGCGCGTGATGGAGATCCGCAGACTGGACCGGGCGAACCTGACCCGCGCCTACGGCCTCGACTCGCAGCGGCTGCTGCCCTGGCCGGCGCTGAACGCGCCGTTCGAGGGCGCCTGGTGCGTGCTGCGGCCGGGCGACGTCTCGACCGCGCACGCCCATCACGAGCACGAGATCTTCATCGCGATGACGGGCAGCGCGACGCTGGTGGTCGACGGCGAACGGTACGGGTTCGCCGCGGGCGACATCGCGCACCTGCCG
>NZ_CAKKTL010000113.1:1702-3222 GCF_920664355.1 Protofrankia sp. CiP1_Cm_nod2 | reverse complement strand
GACCTGCATCTGGGCCATCTGGCGGGCCCGTTCCTGGCGGCCGACGTGTACACCCGGTACGCACGCGCGACCGGCCGCGAGGTGCTGCTCGGCACCGGCATCCAGGACACCCCGAGCTACGTGGTGACCACGGCCCACCGGCTGGGCACGACGCCGGCGCGGCTGGTGGCCCGCTCCGCCCGGCAGGTGGAGGCGTCCCTGGCCGCGGCGGGGATCGGCGTCGACGGCTTCACCGGCGTCGACGAACGGTTCACCAAGACGGTCTGGGGCTTCCTGGAGCGACTGCACGCCGCCGGGAAGCTCCGGGCGCGGACGATGACGTTCCCGTACCTGCCGCGCACCGGGCAGTACCTGGTGGACGGGTACGTGCGCGGAAGCTGCCCGGTCTGCCTGGCCGACGGGTGCGCGGGGCTGTGCGAGAGCTGCGCCCATCCGGTCGCCGCGGGGGAGCTGCTCAACCCGCGTTCGACCATGTACCCGGACGAGCCGGTGCGGCCGCGCCAGGCGCGGGTCCTGGTGCTGCCCATGGAGGAGTACCGGGACGGGCTGCGCGACTACTTCGCCGGCCACGCCGCGATGATGCGCCCGCACATGGCGCAGGCCGTCCAGCAGATGCTCTCCCGGCCGCTGCCGGACTACCCGGTCACCTACCCGGGCTCCTGGGGCATCCCCGCGCACTTCCCCGAGGTCCCCGGGCAGGTGATCAACCCGAACGCCGAGCCGATGGCGTGGAGCATGTACTGCTCCGCGCTGGCGGCCGAGCGCCGGGGCACGCCGCTGGCTGCCGAGGACGAGCTGTGGCTGGCCGGGTCCGGCTCGAGCGTGGTCTACTTCCTCGGCTTCGACAACATCTACCCGTTCGCGGTCGCCGGGACCGCGATGCTGCTGGCGCACGACGGCCGCTACGACCTGCCGGAGCTGTTCCTCACCAACGAGTTCTACGAGCTGGACAACGCGAAGTTCTCCACCAGCCGGGGCCATGTGCTGGGGGGACGGGAGCTGGCGGCCGAGGTGCCGAGGGACCTGATCCGCTTCCACCTGGCCGCGACCAGCCCGGAGTTCCAGCGCACCAGCTTCAGCCGCGAGGAGCTGGCCCGGATCACCCGCTCGCGTCTGGTCGAGCCGTGGAACCGGGTGGCGGCCGAGATCGACAGGTGGGCCGGCCGAGGGCCGCTGGCGGTGTCCGAACGTTCCCGGGCAGCCGCCGCGCGCGTCACCGAACGTTTCGTCGCGGCCTACGACATGCCCTACTTCAGCCTCAACCGGGCGGCCGAGACGCTCGTCGAGCAGCTGGCCCGGCTGGCCGGGTGGACCGCGGGCCAGGGCTCGGGCACGGGCACGGGCGTGGGCGAGGACGGCGACTTCTGCCACGAGGCCGAGGTGGTGCTGCGCGGCGCGGCACCCATCCTGATCGACCTGGCCGGGCGGGCGCTGCCGGACCTCGCGATCCGCCCCGCCGGCCGCGGGCCCACCGAGATCGTGCCCAGGCGCATGCCCAGGCTCAGCGAACGGGTGGCACG
>NZ_CAKKTL010000113.1:0-1389 GCF_920664355.1 Protofrankia sp. CiP1_Cm_nod2 | reverse complement strand
AACCCGGTGTCCAGCTCGTTCGACCAGCACCGGGCGATGCGGGCGCTCGACCCCGCCGACCGGGCCGCCACCCGGCGGGTCGCGGCCGCCCATCACGAGTGGCTGGCGCTGGAGCGGCTGCTGGGCGCCAGGCTCTACCGCCGCGTCGGCGTGGTGACCGCCTGGCCCGCCGACGAGGCCGAGGCGGTGGCCGCGGCCGGTGCCGGCGCCGGCCTGCCCGTCGAGCTCGTCGAGCCGGCGAAGCTGCCGCACCTGAGGTTCCCCGCCGGCGCGGTGGGGGTGCTCGAGCACGACGCCGGTGTGCTGCTGGCCTGCCGGGTCCTGACAGCCGTGGCCCGGTGGCTGGACGCGCACCCCGCGGTGACGGTGCTGCCGGGGCGGGAGGTCGTCTCGGTCGACGCCGAGATGGGACGGGTCGTGCTGGCCGGCGGCGAGCGGCTGGGCGCGGACCTGGTCTTCGTCGCAGCGGGGCCGTGGTCGCGCGAGCTGGTCGACCTGCCGATGGTGCTCTACCGCCAGGCCATGGTGTACCTCACGCCGCCCGCGGAGCTGGTGCGCTGGTGGGAGCGCGCGCCCAGCGCGGGGCGGGTCGGCGCCGACGGGCGGTCCTGGCTGCTGCCACCGGGCGAAGGGACGCTGCTGAAGGTCAGTTCCAGCGCGGTGTGCCGGGAGGCCGACGCGGTGGCCGGCCCCACGGACGGGCCCCCTGCCAGCCCCACGGGCGGGGCCGCGGGCGGGGCCACTGCCGGCCCCACGGGCAGGGCCGCAGACGGCTCCGACGGCGCCGGCGCCTGGCCGGATGGCGCCGGCTCCTGGCCGGTCGGCGTCGACCAGCTGGTGGCGTCGATCCTGACCGGCCCGGAGCGCTACACCGTGCGGCGGGTCAGGCAGTGCCACTACCTGGTCGACGCGGGCACCGGCGGCGCCCGTCTCGTCCGTCCCGGCCCGGCGGTGTGGGCGTGCGCGGCCGCCGGCGGCGACGGGTTCCGCACCGCGCCCCTGGTCGCCGCGCGGATAGCCGCACAGGTCACCGAGAACGCCGAGATCACCGAGAACGCCGGGGCCGACACCGGGACCGCCGGGAACACGGCCGAGAACGTCGTGGGCTCATCGTCGACGCGGAAGGAACACGCATGAACAGCTCCGGGAACGTGCTGCTGGTGATCGGCAGTGGGCTGCGGCTCTACCGCGAGTACCTGGTCCGATCGGCCGCCGCGCGGGCGCGGGAAGCGGGCCTCGGACTGGTACTGATCAACAACCTCCGGCCCACCTGGCAGCGCGGCTACTTCGACGAGATCACCGTGGTCAACGTCTTCGACCACGACCTGCTGGCCAGCACGGCCCGCGAGGTGGCGGCCAGGCGCACGGTCCTCGGCCTGTCTCTTATAC
>NZ_CAKKTL010000112.1:0-16774 GCF_920664355.1 Protofrankia sp. CiP1_Cm_nod2 | reverse complement strand
CGGCGGGCCGGTGGGCTGCCCGGCGGGCCCGACGGGCTGCCGCCCGGGCTCGGCGAGGGCGAGCTGCCCGACCTGTCGGCCCTGATGCACGGCGAGGGTCTGCCGGGTGGTGGCTTCCCGCCGCCCGGGCAGGGGCGCGGCCGGCGGCGCTGACGGCGCCCGGGCACACCCTGCGTCGGGCGATCTGGCAAACTGGGATGGCGGTCCGGGGTTCCCGCCCTGGTCCCGTTCACCATCGGCGCCGCGAGTGGCGTCCGGCAAACCCAGCTACCGGTACTCCGCATCCGCACCGTGGTGTCCGGTGACTACTGACGTACGTCTGGAGCAGTTCGACAATCGTGGCAACCAAGATCAAACTTCAGCGCCTCGGCAAGATGCGCGAGCCGCACTACCGGATCGTCGTCGCGGACGCCCGTACCAAGCGGGACGGACGGGTCATCGAGACGATCGGGCAGTATCACCCGAAGTCCGACCCGAGCATCATCAAGGTCGACGGCGAGCGCGCCGGGTACTGGCTCGGTGTCGGCGCGCAGCCGACCGAGCCGGTGCTCGCGATCCTCAAGGTCACCGGTGACTGGCAGAAGTTCAAGGGTCTTCCTGCGCCGCCGCCGGTGAAGGTCGCCGCCCCCAAGGCCGACAAGCGCGAGGTGTTCCAGGCGGCGGCCAAGGCCGCGGCCGGCCTCACCGACAAGCCCGCCACCACCCCGAAGAAGGGCAAGAAGGCGACGGATGACGCGCCCGCCGCTGGGAAGACCGAGCCGGCGGCCGAGTCGCCGGCTCCAGAGGGGCAGTAAGTGCTGGAAGCCGCCCTCGAGCACCTTGTTCGGGGCATCGTCGACCACCCGGACGATGTGCGCGTGAACCTGCAGTCGGGCCGGCGGGGACGCACCCTCCAGGTCCGGGTGCATCCGGAGGATCTCGGTAAGGTCATCGGGCGCGGCGGGCGGACAGCCCGCGCGCTGCGGACGGTCATGGCCGGAGTGGGCGGCCGGGGCCTGCGGGTCGATGTGATCGACGTCGACCGGTAGGGGCTGTCCTCAGGTGGCTGTGGGAACACACGGCGAAAGCGCCGCCAGGAAGCCGCGGCCCCCGGCGGCGGACGAGCCGGTCGTGGTCGGCCGGATCGGCCGTCCCCACGGCATCCGGGGCGACGTGACGATCGATGTCCGCACGGACGTTCCCGAGCGCAGGTTCGCGCCCGGGACGCACCTGCGCGGCGAGCTGTCCACGGCTGTGCCCACGGCCGCGCACCCAGGCACGCCCACGGCCGTGCCGCTGGTGGTGGCGGAGTCGCGTTGGCACGCCGGCCGCCTGCTGGTGCGCTTCGAGGGAGTCGCTGGCCGCAACGCCGCCGAGGCACTGCGCGGGCGCGTGCTCACCATCCCCGCCGGCCAGGTGGGCCAGGCCGCGGACGACGGCGACGAGGACGCCGACGGCCTGTGGTGGGACCGTGACCTCGTCGGGCTGCGGGTGGTCACGGTGGATGATGTCGACATGGGCACGGTCGTCGACGTCGTCCACACACCCGCCGGGGAACTGCTCGTCGTCGAGCACGCCGGTGGCGGTGAGGTGCTCGTCCCGTTCGTGCGTGAGATCGTGCCGACGGTCGAGGTGCCGGCCGGCCGGATCGTCGTCGACCCGCCACCGGGCCTGTTCGACCTGGAGTAGCGGAGCGGTTGTGCGCGTCGACATAGTTACGATCTTCCCTGGGTATCTCAGCCCGCTGGAGCTGTCCCTGGTCGGCCGGGCCCGCGAGCGCGGCATCCTCGACGTCCACCCGCACGACCTGCGGCAGTGGGCCGATGACGTGCACCGCAGCGTCGACGACGCCCCCTACGGCGGCGGGCCGGGCATGGTCATGCGGCCACAGCCATGGTGGGCGGCGCTGGCCGAGATCCGCGCGCTGGGCGCGGCGGACGGCCGGCGGCCCCGGATCGTCGTCCCGACCCCGGTCGGACGCCCCTTCACGCAGGCGTATGCCGCGGAACTGGCCGAGGCGCCGTGGCTGGTGTTCTGCTGCGGCCGTTACGAGGGCATCGACGCGCGCGTCATCGACGAGTGGGCCGACGACGAGATCTCCATCGGGGACTACGTTCTCGCCGGGGGAGAGGTCGCCACCCTGGTCATCCTGGAGGCGGTCACCCGGCTGCTGCCCGGCGTGGTCGGCAACGCCGAGTCCGTGGTGGACGACTCCTTCGCCGACGGGCTGCTGGAGGCCCCGGTGTACACCCGGCCGGCGGTGTGGGGTGACCGCGAGGTCCCGGCCGTGCTGCGCTCCGGTGACCACGCCGCCATCGACCGGTGGCGGCGGGCGGAAGCCCTGCGGCGGACCGCGCAGCGCCGTCCGGACCTGCTCGCCCGCCGGGAGCGGCCGGCGGCGGACGACGGCCCGGGCGCGGACGGCTCGGATGGGGCCGGCGGCTCGGATGGGGCCGGCTCGAACGCTCGTGTGGCACAGTAGGATACGGTTTCCGGCCGTCCGCCGTACCGGGTGACACCACCCGGCGTGAGCGGGCACCGAGCGGATGCCACCATGGGCCGATGCCGTTGGGCGCGCACAGTTATCAGGTGCTCCGTTACAGTGGTTACAGTGGCTCACCTCCGCCGGCCGGACCAGGCTCGACCCGTCCCGTCATCACCGCGAGAAAGCGACTGCCATGCAAACCCTGGACAGCCTCGACGCCGCGTCACTGAGGACCGACGTCCCGACGTTCTGGCCGGGCGACACCCTGAAGGTTCATGTCCGTGTTGTCGAGGGCAACCGCCAGCGCATCCAGGTCTTCCAGGGCGTCGTGATCCGGCGGCAGGGCAGCGGCGTGCGCGAGACCTTCACGGTCCGTAAGGTCAGCTTCGGTGTCGGCGTGGAGCGGACCTTCCCCGTCCACAGCCCGGTGATATCCAGGATCGAAGTTGTCACCCGTGGGGACGTCCGTCGCGCGAAGCTCTACTACCTGCGTGATCTGCGCGGCAAGGCGGCGAAGATCAAGGAGAAGCGCCGGCCGGTGTAGGGCATGCCCAGCCGGCCATGGCGGTTCCGCGGGCCGGGGCTGACACTGGGACTGAGGATGGCTGGCACGACCGGCCGCGCCACAGCCGCGGCATGATCACGACTGGCGGGTGTGGCGACCCGAACATCGGACACGCGTCCGCCGTGGCGCTGTTCGAGCCGGTCCGGCGCGTAGGGTGGTCAGCGATCGTTTCCAACCGGGTTCCCCGGACAGCACATCCCAGCCCGAGTCGGCGAACCCATGAGGTGGCGCGGTGAGTGGAGCCGAGCACAGTCGTCCGATGCGCTGGGGCGAGCCCCCTCCCGCCGGCTCCACGGGCGGCCGTGAGGACGACGCGGCCGACCCGCCCGGCGAGCGGACCGGCTCCCCCCCACCGGCCGCTGTCCCTGACGACGGCCGTCCATCCGTCCGTCCGGCCGAGGCGGCGGGCGACGCTACCGGGGAGAACGTCATCGGTGAGAACATGACCGGTCAGGAGTTCCAGGAGCTTCCCGAGCCTCAGCGGGCCGGGGTGGATGCCCCGGGCGGCCCGCCTGCCCGTCGGCGCCTGCGGGTGGGCGGCCGCGGCGGCCGCGGCTCGTTCGCCCGTGAGCTGCCGTTGCTGGTTCTGATCGCCTTCCTGCTCGCCCTGCTCATCAAGGCGTTCCTCGTCCAGGCGTTCTGGATACCGACCGTGTCGATGGAGCGCACCCTGCTGGTCAACGACCGCGTGCTGGTCAACAAGCTCGTCTACCGCTTCCGGGACGTCCATCGCGGCGAGATCGTCGTGTTCAACGGCGACGGCACCGGTTTCGAGCGGGCCGAGACCCTGATCACCCCGCCGGGCAACGTCTTCTCCCGGGCGCTGCGGTCGGTACAGGGGATGCTCGGGCTCGGCGCGCCCAGCGACAAGGACTTCATCAAGCGTGTCATCGGTGTGGGTGGTGACACCGTCGCGTGCTGTGACGCCCAGGGGCGGGTGACGGTCAACGGCAAGCCGCTGGACGAGCCCTACGTGTACGAGAACAGCCCGCTCGGCGGGGGCCGTGAGTTCGAGCCGGTGAAGGTGCCACCCGGCGAGCTGTGGGTCATGGGTGACCACCGCGGTGAGTCCTCGGACTCCCGGGTGAACGGCACCATCCCGCAGAGCAAGGTCGTCGGCCGGGCCTTCGTGCGGGTCTGGCCCCTGAGCCGGATGGGGATCCTGAGCCCGCCGGACATCTTCGCCGCCGCGGGCGCGCACGCGGCGGCGACCGTGCCGCTTGCCGGCACCGGGCTGACGGGAGCGGCCGTGGTGGGGGCGGCCACCACGGCACGGCGCAGGCGGGGCGCGCCGGGCAGCCTGCCGACGCGGCCGGCGAAACGGCTCGGGAGGAACACAGGTGGTGACAGCGGCGACGTTCCGTCAGTCCGCCGTTACGGGTATCTCGGGCGGCCCTGGCGGCGCCCGGCCCGCCGGGGACGGCGCCCGGCCGGGGGCCCTCCCAGCGTTCGCGCCGACCGGCGCGGTGGCCAGAGGTGAGAGCGGGCTGTGGGGCTGTGAGCGTCTCCTGCGGCGCCGGGGGCTCGCGCCCGTGGCCGGCGTCGACGAGGCCGGCCGTGGCGCGTGCGCGGGGCCGCTCGTGGTGGCCGCTGTCGTCCTCCCCGCGAGCGGGTCGCGCCGTCTTGTCGATCTCACGGACTCCAAGCGGCTGTCGCCGCGGTTACGCGAGCGGGTGTTCGACGAGATACTCTCTGTCGCCCAGGCGTGGGCGACCGTCGTGATCCAGCCGTCCGAGGTCGACGCGTGCGGTGTGCACGTGGCGAACATCGCCGGGATGCGGCGGGCGGTGGCACGCCTGGCCCGGCGGCCGGGTTACGTCCTCACCGACGGGTTCGCGGTGCCTGGGCTGGGGGTCGCCTCCACCGCCGTGCTCAAGGGCGACCAGGTCGTCGCCTGTGTGGCGGCCGCGTCGGTGGTGGCCAAGGTGACCCGGGACAGGATCATGAAAGATCTCCACCACCGGCATCCCGAGTACGATTTCGCCCAGCACAAGGGGTATGTAACGGCCGGACACACCGCGGCACTGGCCGCGTACGGGCCGTGCGGACAGCATCGGATGTCGTATGTCAATGTGGCACAAGCTCAACGTGAACGACTGGCACGACTGGCGCGGCTGGAGGACGCCGTGACACGGACCGGGCTACCCAGCGCGACGGAGAGCGCATGAGCGCCGAAGACCTCGAGAAGTACGAGACCGAGATGGAGCTCCAGCTCTACCGCGAGTATCGGGACGTCGTCGGTCTCTTCTCCTATGTGATCGAGACGGAGCGTCGCTTCTATCTCGCGAACGACTACCAGATCGAGGCCCGCAACAGCGCTGGTGAGATCTTCTTTGAACTCACTCTGCGTGACGCCTGGGTCTGGGACATGTTCCGGCCGGCGAGATTTGTGAAGAACGTCCGGGTCGTCACGTTCAAGGACATCAACGTCGAGGAGCTGACCAAGGCCGAGCTCTAGGCCGGTTGCCGTCTGTGTTCTGTGGATGAGTGAACGGCATAAGGCCCGTTTTGTCCACAGATCGGCTTCTGCTCTCGTTCTGTCCGGTTCCACGAGTCATCCTGATCTCCGCGGGCGCGTCCGTCGCCCGTGGAACGGGAGCGCACGATGCGGGTCAAGGACGTACTCGGGCGGTTCGGGGAGGACACCGCCGCCCGGCATCTGTCGCAGTGCGGGATGGAGATCCTCGACCGTAACTGGCGATGCTCGGCCGGTGAGATCGACATTGTCGCCCAGGACGGCTCGTGCCTGGTGTTCTGCGAGGTCAAAACCCGTTCCGGGGGCCGCTACGGCACGCCGGCGCAGGCCGTGGTGCCGGCGAAGGCCGCCCGTATCCGCCGGGTGGCGCTCGTCTGGCTGCGTGACCACGAGCACGCGCCGATGCCGCTGCGCTTCGACGTGGTCGAGGTGTACCGCACCCACAACAGCCCGCCGCGGGTGGAACATCTGCGCGGGGCGTTCTGATGGCGCTGGCGCGAGCGTTCAGCGTCGCGGTCGTGGGAGTGCACGGGCACCTCGTCGAGGTCGAGGCGGATCTCGCGAACGGGCTGCCGGCCATCACCCTCGTCGGGCTGCCGGACACCTCCCTGCACGAGGCCCGGGACCGCATCCGGGCCGCGATCGTCAACTCCGGCCAGCACTGGCCGAGCCAGCGGATCACGGTCGGGCTCTTCCCGGCGACCCTGCCGAAGTCCGGCAGCGGGTTCGACGTGGCGATGGCCGCCGCGATCCTCGGGGCGGCGGCCACCGTCCCCCCGGCGGCGCTGCGCTCCCGGGTGCTGCTCGGGGAACTGGCGCTCGACGGCCGGCTGCGGCCGGTCCGCGGGGTGCTGCCGGCGACGGTCGCGGCGCTCGACGCCGGCATCGAACGTGTCGTCGTGCCCGAGGCGAACGGCCCGGAGGCCGCGCTCGTCCCGGGGGCCGTCGTCGAACCGGTGAAGGACCTCGACTGCCTGGTCCGGCTGCTGCGCGGGGAGTACGAGCCGGATCCGCCGGCGGCGGCCGCCACCGACGCGGCGCGGTCCGCGGCTGCCGCCGGCGGCGAGCTCGGCGATCTCGCCGACGTGGCGGGCCAGCCACGCGGCCGGCTCGCCGTCGAGGTGGCCGCTGCCGGCGGCCACCACCTGCTCATGCAGGGGCCACCGGGCAGCGGCAAGACCATGCTGGCCGAGCGGCTGCCCGGCCTGCTGCCCGCGCTCGACACCGAGGCCGCTCTCGAGGTGACCGCGGTGCACTCGGTGGCCGGGCTGCTGCCCGAGGACTGCCCGCTGGTGCTCCGTCCGCCGTACCGCAGCCCGCATCACTCGGCCACGCCGGCCGCGCTCGTCGGGGCGGGCTCGACCGTGCTGCGCCCGGGCCTGGCCAGCCAGGCGCACCGGGGCGTGCTGTTCCTCGACGAGGCGCCGGAGTTCTCCCGCCCCACCCTCGACGCGCTGCGCCAGCCGCTGGAGAGCGGGGTGATCGAACTGGCCCGGGCCCGGGTGAGCGCGCGGTTCCCCGCCCGTTTCCTGCTGGTGCTCGCGGCGAACCCGTGCCCGTGCGCCCGGGCGGGCGCCGCCACGGCCAGGGCGTGCGAGTGCCCGAGCCTGGTGCGCCGGCGCTACCTCTCCCGGCTCTCGGGCCCCCTGCTCGACCGGGTGGACCTGCAGGTCGAGCTCGCCACGCCCAGCCGGGCGGAGCTGCGCGCGGACGCCAGGTACGCCGACACCTCGGCGGTCGCGGCGGAGCGGGTAGAGGCGGCCCGGGCGGCCACGGCGGCCCGGCTGGCCGGTACGCCGTGGCGCACCAACGCGGAGATCCCCGGTGCCGCCCTGCGGCGGACGTGGGCGCTGCCGGCGAAGGTGACCCGCCCGGCCGATCTCGCCTTCGAGTCCGGGCAGCTCACCGCGCGTGGGCTGGACCGCGTCCTGCGGGTGGCCTGGACGCTCGCGGACCTGGCCGGCCTGCCCGCCCCGGGGCTGGCCCAGATCGGGATGGCGCTGGACCTGCGGCTGCCCGGGAGGCAGCGGTGACTGCCACCGACAGCGAGCGGCTGGCCAGGGCTGCGCTGTCCCGCGCGGTCGGCGCGGACCGGCCGGCGGTCGGTGCCGAGGTGGCCCGGCGCGGCGCCGTTGCGGTCTGGGCCGAGCTGCGCGGCCGCCATCCCGACGTCGACCCGGAACGCGACCTGCGTCTGCTCACGGCTCTCGGTGGGCGGTTCATCTGCCCGGGTGACCCGGAGTGGCCGTCCGTGCTGACCGCTCTCGGCCGGCTGTCCGACGGCCCGGAGCCGGAGGCGGGGCAGCCGTTCGGCCTGTGGGCCCGAGGGGAGGGGGACCTGGGCCGGTTGTGCGAACGGGCGGTGGCGGTGGTGGGCTCCCGGGCGGCGACCGCCTACGGGACCACCATCGCGGCCGATCTCGCCGCCGGGCTCGCGGACCGGGGCTGGACGATCGTCTCCGGCGCGGCATTCGGTATCGACGCGGCGGCCCATCACGGGGCGTTGGCGGCCGCCGGCCCCACGATCGCGGTCCTGGCCGGCGGGGTCGACATCGCGTATCCCCGGGCCCACACCGAGCTGCTGGCGCGGATCCGCGCCAACGGGCTGGTCATCAGCGAGGCGGCGCCGGGAAGCCCGCCGTACCGGGGGCGTTTCCTGACCCGTAACAGGATCATCGCCGGGCTGGCCAGAGGCACCGTTCTCGTCGAGGCGGGCCATCGCAGCGGCGCGCTGAACACCGTCCGGCACGCCCGCCGTCTCGGACGGGTGGTGATGGCCGTGCCGGGGCCGGTCACGAGCGCCACCAGCGTCGGATGCCACCGCCTGCTGCGAGCCCACCGCGAACAGACCGTCCTGGTCACCGATGCCGCCGAGGTCTGTGAGGAGATCGGCGGCATCGGCGAGCTCGCCGACTACCCACCGGCGGGCCCCGGTTCCCGCGACGGTCTGCCCGAGCTGGTCCGCCGCATGCTGGACGTGATGCCGGCCCGCGGCTCGGTGGGAGCGGCGGTGCTGGCACAACGGCTCGGGGAACGGCCCGAGACGGTACAGGCGCTGATGGGCCCGCTGGTCGTCGAGGGCCTGGTCGAGCCACACGGCAACGGATACCGCCTGACGGCGCTGGGCCGAGTGCCATCCGCGGCCGGCGGAACCAGCGCGGCCGGCGGAACCAGCGCGGCCGGCGGAACCAGCGCGGCCGGCGGAACCAGCGCGGCCGGCGAGGCCGGCACGCCGGGGCGCCACGGACCGGACAGCCGGTGTTGACACGGAGATGATCGAAGGACACCGTGCGATGCATGGGCGGTGCGATCGCTGACTCCCGGAATCCGGCTGCCGGGAATACCACTGCTTCCCAGCCCACCGCCTCGCCGGACACCGCCCCGCGGAACACCGCCTCGCCGGACACCGCCCCGCGGAACACCGCCCCGCGGAACACCGCCCCGCCAGATACCGCCTCGTCGGACAGTGCTCCGCGGGACGTGGTGGCCCGGGGGGCTGCGGGGGCTTCCCGGGGGGCCGGGGCCTGTCAGGAGGCCCAGGTTTCCTGGGATGTCGCGGTTGCGGCGTACCTTCGCCATCTGGCGGCCGAGCGTGGCCGGTCCCCGGAGACCGTCCGTGCCTATCGGGCCGATCTCGCCCATCTGCGTGGGTACGCCCAGGATGCCGGGCTCGACGAGCTTGCCGGCGTCGATCTCGGGGTGCTGCGCGGATGGCTCGCCGGGATGCGGGCTCGCGGGGCCGCCGCCACCACCCTGGCCAGGCGGGTCTCGGTGGCGCGCGGCTTCAGCGCGTTCGCGGCCCGGCAGGGATGGCTGGCCGCCGACGTCGCCGAGCGGCTGGCGGGCCCCCGGCGGCCTGCGTCGTTACCGACGGTGCTGACCGCCGCCCAGACATGGGAGCTGTTGGCGGCCCGCCCCCGGCCGCTGCCCGACGATGGTGACCTGCCCGCGGCCAGCCGGCACGCGGTCGTCATCCGGCGCGCGGCCGCCGTCCGTGACGACGCCGTCCTCGAGCTGCTGTACGCCACCGCCACCCGGGTCGGCGAACTGTGCGGTCTCGACATCGACGACATCGACGACGAGCGACGGCTGGTGCGGGTCCGCGGCAAGGGCGGGCGTGAGCGCGCCGTCCCCTTCGGCGTGCCGGCGGGGCGGGCCCTGCGGAGCTGGCTTGCGGCCGGCCGCCCGGCGCTCGCCGTGGCCGGCAGCGGGCGGGCGCTGTTCCTGGGGGTGCGCGGCCGCCGGCTCGACCCCAGGACGGTCCGGCGCATCCTGGCCGCCCGGACCGCTGCGGCGGACGGGACCGGGCCGGTCAGCCCGCACGACATCCGCCACTCCGCGGCCACGCATCTGCTGGAAGGCGGCGCGGATCTCCGGTCGGTGCAGGAGTTCCTCGGTCATGCCAGCCCCACCACAACACAGATCTACACCCATGTCACGCCGCAACGGCTGCGTGCCGCGTTCGAGCAGAGCCATCCGCGGGCCTGACAGCCGGGGAGCGCCCGGCTGCCCGGCAGCGGAGGGCCCGGCTGCCCGGCAGCGGAGGGCCCGGCTGCCCGGCAGCGGAGGGCCCGGCTGCCCGGCAGCGGAGGGCCCGGCTGCCCGGCAGCGATGGCAGACGATCCCGCCCGGGGCGGCCGGCTCACCCGAGGGGCAGCAACCGCGGTGAACGGCGCCGCAGCAGACTGAGTGGATCGAGGTAGCGGGCCCCTTCGAGCAGGCCCCAGTGCAGGCAGGCGGTGGCGGGGCAGCCGGGATGCCCGGCCACCAGCCGGCCGATCGGCTCGCCCGCGGCCACCGTCCGGCCGGCCGCCACGGTCGGATCCACCGGCTCGTAGGTCGTCCGCAACGATCCGTGGCTGACGGCCGCCACACCTCGTCCGGCGATCGTTCCGGCGAACGTGACGACGCCCCGGCCGGCGGCCCGCACCTGCGTACCCGGGGCGGCCACCAGGTCGACGCCGCGGTGGCCGGGGCCGTACGGCGACGGCGGCGGGCTGAAGGGGCGGCCGAGGACGAGCGGCCCGTCCAGCGGGGCGCGCCAGAGCGGGTCTGATGATGCCGCGACGGCTCGCCCTGGTGACGCCGGGCCCGTGCCGACGCCGCTGTCGAGCACTGCTGGCTGGGTGGGAGCCGGCCGGGTGGGAGCCGGCTGTACGGGGGAGGTGGCCGCTCGGGTGCCGTAGCCGGTCAGCGGGTGCGGCCACCCGGTGGCCACCAGGGCGAGCAGCGCGGCCGTCAGCAGCAGGAGAAGGAACGGGCGGTGTCGGGACGGCGGGATCATGGCGCCTCCGGGGGCGTGCGACGTGCGGGCCCGGGAGCCGGGGCGCGCCCGTGGCGGCCCGCGTCCGCTCCCGCTGCTGCCACGGTGACCGGTGCGGGCCCGGCGGTCACGGCCGGGCGGCTGCCTGTGGACAACCCGCCTGTGGACAACCCGCTGGGGGGCGGCGCGCGGGTGGGCGTAGGATTGGGGAACGGCTCGAACCATCGAGCTGAATCCACACGCCCTTCTCCGCCCGCCCTTCCGGTGCGGCTGGAAGGCTCCCTCGGTCCGCTGCCATCCGCGGCGGTAGGGGCCAGCAGGGCGTCAGGGGCCCTGGCCACTGGCCGGGGCCGGTAACCGAGGTGCGTCGGTACCCCCGGCGCAGAAGGGAGCGACGAGCCGTGGCCGTCGTCACCATGAAGCAGTTGCTCGAGAGCGGTGTGCATTTCGGACACCAGACGAAGCGCTGGAACCCGAAGATGAAGCGTTTCATCTTCACGGAGCGCAACGGCATTTATATCATCGACCTGCAGCAGACCCTGTCCTACATCGACCGTGCCTACGACTTCGTCAAGGAAACCGTCGCGCATGGTGGCACCGTCCTGTTCATCGGTACGAAGAAGCAGGCCCAGGAAGCCATCGAGGAGCAGGCGCAGCGGGTTGGCATGCCCTATGTCAAGGAGCGTTGGCTCGGTGGCATGCTTACCAACTTCTCCACGGTGTACAAGCGTCTCCAACGGCTGAAGGAGCTCGAGGAGATCGAGCTGACCGGTGGTACCGAGGTCCGCACGAAGAAGGAACAGCTCGTGCTGTCCAGGGAGAAAGCCAAGCTCGAGCGGACCCTCGGCGGTATCCGGGACATGACCCGGGTGCCGAGCGCGGTCTGGGTCGTCGACACCAAGAAGGAGCACATCGCCGTCGGGGAGGCCCGCAAGCTCGGCATCCCGGTCGTCGCGATCCTGGACACCAACTGCGACCCGGACGAGGTCGACTACCCGATCCCCGGTAACGACGACGCCATCCGCTCCGCGACCCTGCTCACCCGGGTGGTGGCCGACGCCGTGGCGGACGGGCTGGTGGCCCGTGCGGGCGGGGCGACGTCGGCGGACGTCAAGCCGGAGACGCCCAGCGGGGGGGAGCCACTGACCGAGTGGGAGCAGGAGCTGCTGCGGGGGCAGGCCTCCTCCGCCGACGCGTCGGCGGAGGCCGGCTCCGAGGCGCAGCAGCCGGCCGGTCAGGCACCGGCCACGCCGGCCACGCCGGCCACGCCGGCCCACCCCGACTCCGACGCCGTCTCCGTGGTGGGCGCCGCGACCGCCCGGGTCTGACCAGCCGTTTCGGGCGCCGGCCTGCCCGGCCTTCGCGCGCAGCACCCATCAGAGCAGCACGTCCTCGCAGGACCCAGTAGCGACCTTACGGGGCACCAGGGCCCGGCAGCGTGAAGAAAAACGACGATCGCGCTGCCCGGGCGCCCCGGTGGCTCCCACCAACACCAGCAGCCGGATGGAACGAGAAGAGCACCATGGCAGAAATCACCGCCGCTGACATCCGCAAGCTCCGGGAACTCACCGGCGCCGGGATGAGCGACGTCAAGAAAGCGCTCGTCGAGAACGACGGCGACTTCGAGAAGGCCAGGTCCTGGCTGCGGGAGAAGGGTCTGGCGCAGGTCGCCAAGCGGGCTGGGCGCAGCGCCTCCAACGGCCTGGTGGAGTCCTACCTGCACAAGACCGACCCGCAGCTGCCCCCCACCATCGGTGTTCTGCTGGAACTGAAGTGCGAGACCGACTTCGTCGCGAAGACGGACCAGTTCAAGCAGCTCGCGCGGGACATCGCCCAGCACGTCGCGGCGGCGGATCCGCTCTACGTGACCGCGGAGCAGATCCCGAACGAGGTCCTCGAGCAGGAGAAGAAGATCTACGAGGCCGCGGCCCGCGAGGAGGGCAAGCCCGAGCAGGCGCTCCCGAAGATCGTGGAGGGGCGGCTGAACGGCTACGTGAAAGCGGTCGTCCTGCTTGAGCAGCCCTGGGTCCGGGACAGCAAGGTCACCATCCGCGCACTGCTGGAGCAGGCGGGATCCTCGCTCGGCGAGAAGATCGAGGTTGGCCGGTTCGCCCGGTTCAACGTCAGGGCAGCCTGATCCGCGCCGCTTCCGTCGCCGGGGCCGGGGCTGCGGTCCCGGCCGCAGCCTCTCACCGGAGGCGTTTCGTTCCCGCTGTCCGTCATGGGTACGTCCAGGTGTACGTCGAACGAACCGGAGGCGGCGGTCAGAGGTTCTGCGATCCGATCGGGTAGGGCAGACTACTCGCAGTGCATATTCACCGGCCGATGATCGTAGCCGAGGGCGAGGGGGCCGCTCGTGATCGAAAACGCCATCAGGGACACGGAAACGGCTCCACTCCGTAGTGGCGTTGCCGAGGTGCACTGGCGACGGGTGCTGCTGAAGCTCTCCGGAGAGGCGTTCGCCGGTGGCGAGCCACTGGGCATCGACCCGGAGACGCTCGCGACGATCGCCCGCCAGATCGCCGAGGTGAGCCGGACCGGTATCGAGGTCGCGATCGTGGTCGGCGGCGGCAACATGTTCCGTGGCCAGCTGCTGGCCGAGCGCGGTGTCGACCGGGCCCGGGCCGACTACATGGGCATGCTCTGCACAGTGATCAACTGTCTGGCCCTCCAGGACGCCCTCGAGCGCGAGGGCATCGTCACCCGGGTGCAGACGGCGATCGCCATGGGGCAGGTCGCCGAGCCCTACCTGCCGCTGCGGGCCATCCGGCATCTGGAGAAGGGCCGTGTCGTCATCTTCGGCGCGGGGCTGGGAGCGCCGTTCTTCTCCACCGACACCACGGCCGCGCAGCGCGCACTGGAAATCAAGGCGCAGGCTGTTCTCAAGGCCACCAAGGTCGACGGTGTGTACGACGCCGACCCGACGACGAACCCCCACGCGGTTCGTTTCGACACACTCGTCTACGGCGAGGTGCTGTCTCGTGGGCTGAAGGTCATGGACGCCACGGCCATCAGCCTGTGTATGGACAACAGGCTGCCGATCGTGGTTTTCGACCTGCTGACGGAAGGGAACATACTGCGGGCCGTCCGCGGTGAGAAGATCGGCACCCTGGTCAGTGCGGACGAGGGCGGGACGGAAGGACGACGGTGATCGACGATGTACTCCTCGAGGCCGAGGAGAAAATGGACAAGGCGGTCGCGGTAGCGAAGGACGACTTCGCCAACATCCGGACGGGACGGATCACCCCGTCGGTGTTCTCGAAGGTCCTCGTCGACTACTACGGTGCGCCGACCCCGGTGAACCAGCTCGCGTCGTTCCACATCCCGGAACCGAGAATGGTGATCATCACTCCGTACGACAAGGGCTCGCTGGCCGCCATCGAGAAGGCCGTGCGCGACTCCGACCTCGGGGTGAACCCGAGCAACGACGGTACGATCATCCGCTGCGTGTTCCCGGAGCTCTCCGAGCAGCGTCGGCGTGACCTGGCCAAGGTCGCCCGGACGAAGGCGGAGGAGGCCAGGATCAGCATCCGCAACGTGCGCCGGCACAGCAAGGACGCGATCGACCGCATCGTCCGTGACGGCGAGGCCGGCGAGGACGAGGGCCGGCGCGGGGAGAAGGACCTGGACGAGGCGACGCACCGGTACGTCAGCCAGGTCGACGAACTGCTGCGGCACAAGGAGTCGGAGCTGCTGGCGGTCTGACCGACATCGACAGCCTCGACAGCCTCGACAACCAGATGACGTCGTGACCCGCACCGGGCCGGCGGTCGGCACGCCCCGCCCGCGTGGTGTCCGGGCCGGTCGGGACCTGCCGGCCGCGATCGCCGTCGGGGTCGTGCTGGCCCTGGTCATCCTCGTCCCCCTGTTCACGGTCCGGCCGCTGTGGATCGCCGTCATCTGTGTGGCGATGGCGATCGGCACGTACGAGCTGGTCAGGGCGCTGCGCCAGCTCGGGGCGCGGATCGCGCTGCCGCCGCTGGCGGCGGGCACGGCGGCGATGCCCGCGGCCGCCTACGCCGGGGGTGCGTCCGCGCTGGTGGTGGCCCTGGCCGCGACCGTGGTCGTGGTGACGGCGTGCCGTCTCGCCCACGGGGGCGACCACCTGCTCCACGACGTGGCCGCGGGGGCGTTCTGCGCGGCCTACGTGGGCCTGCCGGCCGGGTGTGCCGCACTGCTGACCAGCCCGTCGGACGGGTCGTGGCGGATGGCCGCCTGCCTGGCCACCGTGGTGGCCAGCGACATCGGCGGCTATGCGGCCGGTGTGCTCTCCGGCGGCCGGCACAAGCTCGCCCCGAACGTCTCCCCGGGGAAGTCCTGGGAGGGCTTCGCCGGCTCCACCGTTACCTGCGTGCTCGTCGCCGGCACCCTGATGGCCGGGGCCCTGCACGCCGCCGTCTGGCAGGGGGTGCTGCTCGGCCTCGCGGTGGTGTGCACCGCCACCGTTGGTGATCTTGGTGAGTCGCTGCTCAAACGGGACATCGGCATCAAGGACATGGGCACCCTGCTGCCGGGGCACGGCGGGATCATGGACAGGCTGGACTCGGTGCTCTGCACTGTCCCCGTGGCCTGGCTGCTGATCACTGTTTTCGTGCCGCCGCCATGACCTGGCACACTGGACGGGCCATGGCCCTCTCCTCCTCCGCCGCCCCGTCCGTGCCGGCCCGGCCGCTGCCGCTTGTCGCCGCGCCCAGGCCGCGCCCGCCCCGCCATCTCGCGGACCTGACCACCGCGCAGCGGCGGGAGCTCGCCGTCTCGCTCGGCGAGCCGGCCTTCCGGGCCGACCAGGTCGCCCGGCACTACTTCGCCAGGTACCTGCGCGCGGGCGACGCCGAGGCGATGACGGATCTTCCCGCCGCCTCCCGCCCGGTGCTACTGGACGCGTTGCTGCCCGCGCTGCTGACCCCCGCCAAGGTCATGACCTGCGACGCCGGGGCCACCCACAAGACGCTGTGGCGGGCCTTCGACGGAGTGCTGATCGAGTCCGTCCTGATGCGCTATCCGGACCGGGCCACGGTCTGCGTGTCCAGCCAGGCCGGGTGCGGCATGGGCTGTCCGTTCTGCGCCACCGGCCAGGGCGGGCTGACCCGCAACCTGTCCGCCGCCGAGATCGTCGAGCAGGTGGTCGCCGCGGCCGGGGCCGCCGCTCGCGGCGAGCTCGCCGGTGGGCCGGCCCGGCTGTCGAACGTGGTGTTCATGGGCATGGGGGAGCCGCTGGCGAACTACGCCACGGTGGTCGCGGCGCTGCGGGCGCTGACCGCCCCGCAGCCCGAGGGCCTCGGGCTGTCCGCCCGCTCGGTCACCGTCAGCACTGTGGGGCTGGTGCCGGCGATCCGCCGGCTCACCGGGGCCGGTCTGCCGGTGACGCTGGCGGTCTCCCTGCACGCGCCCGACGACGAGCTGCGGGACAGCCTGGTCCCGGTGAACAGGCGCTGGCCGGTGGCCGAGGTGCTCGCCGCCGCGTGGGAGTACGCCGAGACGACCGGCCGCCGGGTCAGCGTCGAGTACGCCCTGATCGACGATGTCAACGACCAGCCGGAACGCGCCGACGCGCTGGCGGGCCTGCTCGCCGGCAGGCTCGTCCACGTCAACCTGATCCCGCTCAACCCGACCCGGGGGGTGTCCTGGCAGGCGAGCGAGCGGCGTCGGGAGCGCGAGTTCGTCCGACGGTTACGGTTACGCGGTATAGCGACCACCGTCCGTGACACCAGGGGGCGTGACATCGCGGCGGCCTGTGGGCAGCTCGCCGCCGACGCCCCGACCGGGCCGGATACGGACAGGCCGGACAGGAGTGCCCGTGCCGACAGGTGAGCGCCGTCCCGCCCGCCGGGTCCCGTCCCGTCGCTCCCCGCTGTGGGCGCCGCTCGTCGCGGTGGCCGGGGCGGTAATGATCGTCGCTGTGCTGGTCCTGTACGCCGGCGGGCACGGCGGCGGCACGGTCACCGAGGCCGGGCAGCGGGACGGCGCGGCGGGCGGCCCTGACGCCGCCAGCGTGCTGCCGGGGGC